>JBOHQZ010000086.1:0-13350 GCA_050732275.1 bacterium | reverse complement strand
ATCGAAACGCTGGATTTTGCCGCCGGCGAACATGCCAAAGAAAATCTCCGTTCCTTCAAAAAACTCCAATCCTTGCTCGGCGATTTGCATGACCGCGACGTTTTTATCGAGATGGCCAGCCAACGCGCGAACAAATTGCAAAAACAAAGTTTTGCCACGCATTTGCAAAACGGTTATCAAATCGTTTTGGCAAAAATTGCCGTGCAACGGCGCGATTTTTATGCCGATTACTTCAAGCTCTTTGGCCAGGCCCAAATTCAGGATTGGCGGGCGCGCGTGGTGCCGCCGCCAAAGCCCCAAATTTTAAAGCAAACTTTAGTGCCCACGGAATTTGAAATCCTTACAGCGAAGCCTACGGAATAATTGGCTCATCTAATGAAATCCCATCGACTTGCTGCCATCGATATCGGCACCAACTCCATACGCTCGATCATCGTCGATGTCGACGGCAAAAAACAAATCCGGGTGTTGGACGATGAGAAAGAGACCACGCGCCTCGGCGAGGGCATGGGAAAAAGCCCCCGGCTTTCGCGCGAGGCCATGCAGCGCGCCGTTCGCACGTTGCAGCGCATGACCGATATCGTGCGCGGCTTCGGCGTGAGAAAATTGCAGGCCGTCGCCACCAGCGCCGTGCGCGAAGCCCAAAATCGCGATTTTTTTTTGCGCCGCGTCGAAAATGAAGTGGGCCTCAAAGTGCGCGTCATTTCCGCCGAAGAAGAAGCGTGGTTGGCGTTTTTGAGCATATTGAACCATTTCGATCTCGGCAAGCAGCGTTTTTTCGGCCTTGACATCGGCGGCGGCAGCGCGGCGCTGATTTTCGGGCTTGGCAATCACGTAGAGAACATTCATTGTCTGCCGCTTGGCGCGGTCCGGCTTACCGAAAAATTTCTGCACAGCGATCCGGTTTCCGACCATGATTTTAATGCCATGCGCAAGCACATCAAGCAGCATCTGTTGCCCATTCGCAACGCCGGCGAAGTCGGCGCGCAAATGCTGGTCGGCAGCGGCGGCACGATGACGACGCTCGCCGAGCTGAACAAAGCCTTGCAGCGGGAAAAATATGCCGGCGTGCATGGTTACGAGCTGAACCACGCGGAAGTCCAGCACGTGCTCGATGTGCTCCGCCGCAAAACTTTGAAAGAGCGGCGCGCTATGCCGGGATTGAATTCGGACCGCGCCGATATTATCATTGCGGGTGCCACCGTCGTCAATCAAGTGATGAAAGTCTTCGATCTGAATATTTTGAAAGTGAGCGATCGCGGCATTCGTGAAGGCTTGATTTTGCAAATGATCACCGGCGACTCGGTTCTGGAGAACAAGCGCACATTAACCAAATATCCCGCAGCCAGCCGGCGCAAGAGCGTGCGGGCTTTTGCCGAGTCCTGCCGCTATGAGGCGCCGCATTCACTGCACGTCACGAAACTGGCACTGCGCATTTTCGATCAGCTCTTTCCGCCGGAAAAAAAAGCCGTCGCTGACACGCGCGATTTGCTGGAAGCGGCGGGCGTTCTGCACGACGTCGGTTATTACATCAATTATACCCGCCATCACAAACACAGCTATCATCTGATCGTGCATTCACACCTTGTCGGCTTTTCCCCGCGCGAGACCGTCATCATTGCGAACGTGGCGCGCTATCATCGCCGGGCGGAGCCGCGCAAAAAGCACGAAAACTTCGCGGCGTTGAGCCGGCCCGATCGCAAGCTGACGCTGAGGTTGAGCGCCATTTTACGCCTGGCCGACGGCCTCGACCGCAGCCACAGCCAGCGCATTGATGACGTGCGTTGCGAAAAGCACAAGAGCCGGTTGACGCTGTATCTCGTCTCCGACAAAGACATCGAGATCGAGATTTGGGGCGCCAAACAAAAGGCCGGACTTTTTGAAAAAGTCTTCAAGGCCAAATTGGACTATAAACACGTGAGGAGAAAAGCATGATGATGCTGGCTCGCAAACCCAAGGACATCCCCGGCAAGCTCATAGCGGTCGAGGGATTGGATGGCTCCGGCAAGTCAACGCAAATTTACCTGGTCAAGCGTTGGCTCGAAATGCAAGACATGAAGGTCTTCTTCACGGAGTGGAACTCTTCGGCATTGGTAAAAAAAGTGACGAAGCTCGGCAAGAAGGAGCAATTGCTGACGCCGACGACGTTCAGCCTTATTCACTGCACCGACTTTGCCGACCGTTACGAAAGGCAGATCTGGCCGCTGTTGCGCGCTGGCTTCATCGTGCTGGCCGATCGCTACATGTACACCGCTTTTGCGCGTGACGTGGTGCGCGGCTGCAGCCATCGGTGGGTGCGCAATTTATACGGCTTCGCCGTGGAGCCGGACATCACGTTCTTCTTCAAGGTCCCACTGGAGACCGCGTTGGATCGCATTCTTTCCGGCCGGCCACAATTAAAGTATTTCGAGGCCGGCATGGATTTGGGGCTCTCGAATGATCCTTACGAGAGTTTCCGGCTGTTCCAGCAGCGCATTCACCAGCAATATGAAACGATGGAAGATATTTATCATTTTCATGTCGTCGATGCGACGCAGACTGTTGAAGAGCAGCAACAGGTAGTGCGCGAAAATATTCTGGCGCAGCTTGATCTGCCTCGCTTTAAAAAGCATGCGCGCATCAGGATGCTATAAATGTATATGTCGTAACTCAGTCGGCCCGAATGGACAATGCGCA
The DNA here is from genome assembly GCA_050732275.1 of bacterium. Classification (GTDB taxonomy): domain Bacteria; phylum Zhuqueibacterota; class Zhuqueibacteria; order Zhuqueibacterales; family Zhuqueibacteraceae; genus Zhuqueibacter. The sequence continues at coordinate 10,674 of JBOHQZ010000086.1, read as the reverse complement.
ATTTTCCAGACCAGCGGTCTGGGTTATGTTTTTTCACGGATGGTTCATAAATCGTTTTGGTCCAAAAGAACCTATTTTTAGGAAAGGCAGGGTAGGTGAGGATATGGCCAAAAAATTTTTCGGTGAAGGACTGCCCGGCGTGAATCTCGATGAGCTGCGTGGCAAGCTCATTGTGGTTGAAGGCGCCGACGGCTCCGGGCGATCGACGCAGATCGCGAGTCTCACCGCATGGCTGGAGCGCCACGGCCATGCCATTGTGAACGTCGGGCTTAAGCGCAGCATGCTGGTGAGCGAGCCGTTGGACAGCGCGAAAAAAGGCAACATATTAAGCCCGACCACGCGCAGCTTGTTTTATGCGACGGATTTTGCCGACCAGTTGGAGCACATCATTATTCCGGCGCTGAAATCCGGCTTCATCGTTTTGGCGGACCGCTACATTTACACGCTGATGGCCAGAGATATCGTGCGTGGCGCCGATCCCAACTGGGTGGAATCGCTTTATGGCGTTGCCATCGCTCCGGATGCCGTATTCTATTTGAAGGTAAGCCCGCAATTGCTCGTCGAGCGCAATTTCGAGAAAAACGTCGTGCTGGATTATTGGGAGAGCGGCATGGACATCGGCTTGTCGCGCGACATGCTCGAAAGTTTTCTGAAATATCAGAAACTGATTCAAGCCGAGTTTAGCCGCATGCAACAGCGCTTCGGGTTTGAAGTCATCAATGGCCATCGCTCGCCGCGCGCGATAGCGCTCGATTTGCAAGGGCGCATGGCCCGGCTGGCGGGCGATATGCCGGCGAATGAAGCGTCGCGCCCCGCAGCTAAAACAGAGAAGCCCAAAAGCGGGAACGGCGTTCTCGAACAGAAACAACGAGCCGCTATTGCTCACGCGATTGCCGCTTGGCATTAGTCTCTATAAAGTGAAATCTTTTTCGGTAAACATTTTTAAACCGCGAATCAACGCCAATGAACGCTAATTTTTCATTCGCGGAAATTCGCGTTCATTAGCGGTTAAACCAATCCCTGTTTGGTCGCCCCGCAGAGCGGGGTCCGCGCTGTGGTAAAGTTAACTATTTATAGACTATCGTATGGCTCTCAAAACCAATCCTTTGCTAAAACCTCGCAGCGAGTTGAAGAGTGGGATCGACAATCTCAGGCCGCTCGTGCGGGAAATCGCCAATGCCTTGGTAGTTCAAGCGGAAGCCGAGATCGTGGCGTTGAGTGATGCCGTGCGAGATTTGCCCAATCCGGAGAGTGACTCCAAAGCCGCGCAGCGCCAGGAAAAGCTGCTCGATGAGATGCAGGATCTCATTGCCGGATTAAAAGTCAAACCCGAAAAAGGCCGCCTGAAAGATCTTCGCCGCGTGTACGATGTGCTCGATGAGCTTAACAAGCTCGTGCAGAATTTCGCCAAGTAGCGTTGCGCCAGGCACGTTGGCAAAAATAAAATTTTGGACCGGTTTAGCCAAAAAATTTTCATGCCGATGAGCAAACTTGCATGACCATTCACAGACGCGCTGACGTGGTGATTGTTGGCGCCGGCGCTGCCGGTCTGATGGCGAGCATCTGGGCAGGCCGCACCAATCCGGCGCGTTCAATCATTCTTCTCGATGGCGCGAAAAAGCTCGGCGCGAAAATACTTGTCTCCGGCGGCGGGCGCTGCAATGTCACGCACCACGAAGTAGATGCTTCGGCGTTTGCCGGTTCCTCGCGCCATGCCATTGCCAAAGTGCTGCGGCGTTTCGATGTGCCGCAGACCATTACATTTTTTCGTGAGCTTGGCGTTGAGTTGAAGCTGGAGGAGACTGGCAAGCTTTTTCCCACCACCGACAGCGCCAAAACCATACTCGATGCGCTTTTAACTGCGGCACAGCAAACAAATGTTATCATCCAACACCCTCACCGTGTCGAAACTGTCGAGAAAATCGGCAATAGCTTTTTTGTTCGTAGCGAATGGGGAGAATTGGAAGCGAGCCACGTTGTTCTCGCCACCGGCGGCAAAAGTTTGCCCAAAACCGGCTCTGATGGACATGGTTTCGAAATCGCCAAATCACTCGGCCACACCATCAACCCGCGCGTCTTCCCCGCCTTGGTTCCGCTGACTTTGCCACCGGAACATTTCGTTCGCGATCTCAGCGGCCTCACGGTTCCGACGACGCTCGAAGTCCGTTCGAGTAAAGGCAAAAGAATAATTGCATTCACCAATTCCACCCTCTGCACGCATTGGGGCCTCTCCGGGCCGTCGGTCTTCGACATCAGCCGCTACTATCTCAATGCCAAATTTGATGATCCCGCAACCACGCTCGCAATCAACTGGTGGCCGGGAAAGTCGACCGAGGAACTCGATGCCAAATTGCAGTCTCTCGGTCGAACTACGGTGCTCAAATTTCTCCGCGAGCTCATGCCGGAACGCCTGGCGCGCGCGTTATGCCAAGAAGCCGGCGTTGAACCAAACACCTCAGGCCATGACTTGACGCGAGCGCAACGCTTGGTACTCGCTCGTATCGTCACGCAAATGCCGCTTCCTATTACTGGCGATCGCGGCTTTAATTTCGCCGAGGTCACTGCCGGCGGCGTGCCACTAAGCGAACTGCATCTGAGCACGATGGAATCGCGCTGCTGCCCCGGCCTTTATCTTTGCGGCGAAATTTGCGACGTCGACGGCCGCATCGGTGGGTTCAATTTTCAATGGGCCTGGGCGAGCGGGTATGTAGCCGGGGTGTCGGCAAGAAGCCCTCGTTATTGACTAATCGCTTGACTTACATGTTTTGGGGACGCATCGTTTGTGCCTGCTGATTGATCCTTCTCTTTATAAATTTGCCCTTTTTAAAGTTGACTATTGGAATGGAGTTGGTTATCTTTAAAGCAATCAAACAATGGCATGTTTCGCTCTGGCTGCAACTGGCGAACGTAGTATTGCAGATGTATGAGCTGGGAGAACATCATCATGAAAAAAAGATCATTCAACCTTCTGAGCCTGATTATCACGTTCATAGCGTCGATGCAATCGAGGCTTTCTCTCAGCAAGGCAAATTATATATTTCCGTGTATGGGGACGTAAACTATGGCATACGCTTTTTTATCACCAATGACGATGAATTCAATGTTGCCAACACCGACAGCGGCCCTCCCAAGAGCGCAGCCATAACGAAACTGGAGATCAGGCAATTCAGGAATGCGATTCAGCAGATTTTGGAAATCAAAAATGACACCCTGATTAATGTCAGCTATGATCTGATAAATCAAATCAATTTGGATTTAACCCAAAACGAGATTGCCAGAAGATTTGAAGATGAAAAGTTAAAAGAAAACGTCCCGATCGGTTTGTTGAATTTTAGAAATAAGGACGGAATCGCTCCCTTGTTGATAATACCCAAGAAGGAGGAATTGCGCGTCTCCAAAACAAGCATTCCCGCCTTCACCCTTGCTGCCGGGTCGAGAGGCTCATTCGAGGTTGCCTTAACCGGGAAATATGGAAAGTTTAGCCGACTCGATACCACACAATATAGTTTTGCGATTGGCTCGGTTGAAATCGCCATTGAAGATGGCGCCATGAAGGATATATTAATCAAAGGGAAATTGCAACCCGAGCAAATCGACATATTTTTTCAAAATACGTATGCAATTTCAATAAGCACGCCACGCCACATAACGAATGTCAACACCAGAGGCAACAATTTATTCAGGTATCATGGGGATGGAAGAGAATTTTATATTGACTTCGCCGATGTCATCAAATATGATCGCATCGTTGCCATGGGATCTGGCCATTATGTTCCTCGCAATGGGGTGATAAAACTGAGCAACACCGCTCAAGAGCCTATAACGCTGGTTAAAAACCCTTTTTTTGACAACTTTGACGTGCGCATTTATACGGATGTAACCGGCCTGCAAAAGGAAAATCCCAATGGCTTGATACAGACCGAAGGCCAGTATAATATCCTTCTCAACACCAAACCGTTAGGCCCATACTCGAGATTTTTTAGAAACATCTCGGTGTTCAACAAAATAGCTCCAATTGTGAAATTTTCAAAGATTGAGAACAAGCTCAATGACCTGCCATTGGAAACCGTTGCCAGAGACTCATTGTCGTTTAATCGCACCAATTCGGTCGATTTGCTGCGGTACGCCAATTTAAATATCGGAATAGATATAAACGTCGTTTCCTGGATCGGATCGCACACCAAGTTCCGGCTCAATGGTCTCATGGGACTTTACCGCACGAGCGTGGACAGCTCCTCGCTTTCAGTGGTTGACAATGGCCGGATCGTCACCAAAAAGTTTGAACCGCGCAATGTGCTTTCCTGGTTTGCCATGCCGCTCCTTTCGGCTCAAATGATAGACGGCGACAAACTCGATTTCGATGTCTCAAATTGTTTTAGTTTGTCTGACAGTATCGTTTGGCTCTATCTGCGTGCTCTTCAATTTTTCATGCAATGAGCGTTGCGCGATTTATTCCATAACAAATAACCGCTCCTATCAAAATAAAACTCAAAGAGCTGCAACCCTATGGCCGAGCTTATTCCCCTCCCCTTCGAGCATCTCGTCCGCCGCATGTTTCGAGAGTTTGAAAAAGAGCAGAAAATATTCGATCTCCCCAAACAAAAATTTTACCGCAGCAACGGCGGGCCGGATACGTCGGTCGAGTTTTGCGGAATGAAAGCCGCGACGCCGGTTGGCCCGGCAGCCGGTCCGCAAACGCAGATGGCGCAGAATCTCGTGCTCTCCTGGCTCGGGGGCAGCCGCATTTTAGAACTCAAAACCGTTCAAATTCTCGATCAGCTCAAAATTTCGCGACCGTGCATTGACATGACCAATGTCGGCTACAACGTCGAATGGTCGCAGGAGCTGCGCCTCGAACAATCGTTGCGCGAATACGTCGCCGGCCACATGCTCATTGAAATGCTCATTGCCGCCAACGTGCTCGAACAAAACGATCCGCTTGCCAAAACCGAAACCATCTTCGATGTCAGTGTTGGCTATGATCTCAAAGGTATTCAGAGCGAGCCGATACAAAATTGGCTGAACACGATCAAAGATGCAACCTCGTTAGTCGAAGAATTACGACAGCAAATTCCTTCCGAATTTTCTCAATATCGCGATCTTCCTTTTAAAACCAAGCTTGCGAAAAGCATCACGCTTTCCACGTTTCACGGCTGTCCGGCGCAGGAAATCGAGAGCATCGTCCATTTCCTTCTCACTGAGATGGATTATCACGTCATCATCAAAATGAATCCGCCGATGATGGGCAAGGAGAAATTGGAATATCTGCTTTATGACCGGCTCGGCTATCACGATCTCGAAGTTAATCCGAAAGTCTATCAAGTCAACATCACGTTTGACGACGCGGTTGCAGTGATGCGCCGTTTGAAGAGCACAGCGGATCGGCTGAGCAAAACCGTCGGCGTGAAATTCAGCAACACGCTCGAAGTCGTCAACAGAGGAAAATTTTTCTCCGACGAAATTATGTATCTCTCCGGCCCGCCGCTGTATGTGCTGGCGATGGCGCTGGTGGAAGATTGGCGCAAAGTTTTTGGCGCCGAGATGCCGATCTCGTTTTCTGCCGGCATCGATCAACATAATTTTCCCGATGCCGTCGCTGCCGGACTTGTGCCGATCACGACCTGCTCGGATTTGCTCAAGCCCGGCGGCTATGGCCGATTGTATAAATATCTCCTGAATCTCGAAAGCAAGATGAAGGAATTAGGCGCAGTGAGTGTTAGTGACTATCTAATGAAATGGGGTTCAAGAAAAGATAATATTGACGCCGCCATTATAGCCAACACTTCGGAAGTGATGGCAAAAGTGCCGGCCGACGCACGCTACGCTCAGAGCAAGAACAAGTCAATTCCCCGCAAAATCGACAGCCATCTCGTGCTCTTTGATTGTATCAACTGCGACAAGTGCATTCCGGTTTGCCCGAATGACGCCAATTTTTATTACGAACTGCCGCCGCTTGAAGTCGAGTATGCCAATTACCGCGTTGAGCCGGAAGGTATTGTCGAAGAAATTCCCGGCGGCGTCTTGCGCATTGAAAAATCCCACCAGATCGCCAACTATGCGGATTTTTGCAACGAATGCGGCAATTGCGACGTGTTCTGTCCGGAGCACGGCGGCCCGTATATCAAAAAGCCGCGCTTTTTTGGCAGCCGCGAATCCTGGGAAAAATTAGACGGGCAAAACGGCTTTTGGGTTGAAAAGCGAGAGAGTGCAATCGTTCTGCACGGCCGTATCGACGACAAAATTTATGCGCTTCGAATTGACTCGACGCACCATCACGCTCATTTTCTCGATGAAGCTCTCGTAGTGCAATTGGAATGGCCGAGTCTCGAGGTTATTCATGTGGAGAACTGCGAGCCGGAAATGGTGGGGCACGTTTTGGAAATGAAAATTTGTTATCAGATGGCGGCGCTGTTGCAGGGCATTCTCGATGAACGAATGAGCAATTATATCAATACGACGCTCACATAAATTCACTTGATTTTCAGGAGAATTTTGGTTAAAATAATTTGCAAAAGCGGCTGTGAACATCGGTAATCTGAGTCGGGAGGCTGGATGTGGAACAGTGGGTACCGCTGAATCGTGAGCAAGCTTTAGCGGCGAGAGATTTCTCAAAAGCCGGAGAGACTTTCATTGACTACATTGGTCAAGTGAATGAGATTCTGTACTCGATCTTGACGCCGTTGGGTTATCACGCTCACGTGTCTGTACAGAAGCTTCGGCACATCGAAAAACATCCTATTGCCACAAAACATAAAAACGATATTTCGCACATTTTGAATAATCCAGATTTGATTACGGCAAATCCCGAAGATCCACAAAGACATATTTTCTACAAAGTTTTGCACGGTAAAGTGCTTCTCGCTATAGCTGTTCATATAAAAGATGAAATCAGATATATGGCCACGATGTACGAGACTCCATACATCAAAGGCCTCAAACAAAAGCAGCTTTCACCGAGCCAATTTCTTTATCTACGAGGTGGTTTTAAATGGAAACGATGGAAATAAGAATGACAGATACCGTGGTCGAATTTATTTTCGGCCCTTCCAAGCGCATCGTGTTTGGGTACGAAGACCGGCCGGGCCTCGAAATAGGTCGTGACAAAAGATCTCAAAAAATCGTTGCCTACATGGCCTTGAGCTTTCCGCAACTCTATCAGCAGATTCTTAAAGGCATAAAAAAGAAGCCAATCCCCGGCAGATTTTCCGTGGAATCTGTGGTAGATACCGGCAGAGACACGGCGATTTGTGACCCCCGAGTTAAAAATGCTACTTTTGATGAAATCGTGCGATGGGTCTGGGAGAAATATTATGCCCATCTCGAACAAGGCGCGGAAATTGGCGCGGGCGCATGAAGGCATGGCCTGGCGTTATGGATGATCGGGAAGAAAAGTTTCGCGTCACTCCTTACAAAAACCTGCCGTTTGAAAACCGTTCACGTTTCTTCAAAATTTTTTGCAAACTAACTTATGCAAGCTAATTGTCTAAATATGATTCGTTCTGTGCAAATCTCGGCGTTCGGATTTGCCATGATGACGCTTTTGTTCGTCATGCCGGCTTTCGCTCAACCTTTTCAACAACCCTCCGCTATCGATTTCCGCTTCCATTTTTTGCAGGAGAATGCACCACTGGCCAAGCACTCCACGACAGCCATGCCGGCTACCATCCGCTTTCACCATCCGCCCGCGAACCTGCTTCTCAACACGATCGAACAACTCGGCGCCAAGTTTCACCGGCACAATGGCAAACGTTTGGGATCGACAACGGTATTTCCAGTGGAACTGAGCTACGATCTTCTTTCGGCGCTGGAACAAATGCCGGAGATTGCTTCTGTTCAACCGTGCTGGCGGCCGGTGCGAGTGCCGCCGCTGGATGTCAGCCGGCCGCAAATTCAAGCCGAGGCGGCATGGAAGCTGAAAGATAAACAGGGCCGTTTACTCACCGGCAAAGGCGTGCTCATCGCGGATTTCGACACCGGCGTGGATTTCTTTCATCCCATGCTTTGGTTCGCCGACGGCGATACGTTGAATTGGCTTGATGTCAACGGCAACTCGAGCTTCGATCCGGGTATTGACGCCGTTGACAAAAACCGCAATGGCGCTGTTAATAGCGGCGAGATTCTGCGCGACAAAGAGATTCCCTATTCCGGCAATACGGCCGGCGTGTACGATGCCAATCTCGATTTTCTTTATAACGATGTGAACAACAATAACGCGCGCGATTTTGGTGTCGCCGCCGGATTTACGGAAGCTTCGCCAACTTATGGCGAGCAATGGTTCATCGCACTCGACACGAACCATGACAACCGCTTGAACACCGGCGAGCGCCTCGTCGAATTGAAGACGAGCAAGATTCGCGCGATTTTGGAGGTTGATGGAACCGTGCGGCGACGCGGCGTCGATCTCATCAATGCCAGTCCGGATAACGGCCCGTTTGGCGGACACGGAACCTCTGTTGCCGGCATTGCGATTGGCGGCGTTGCCGGCGTGCACCGTTTAGCGGGAATTGCGCCGGAGGCGGAGATGATTTTTGGCTCGATCAGTTACAATAATTCGCCGCGATTTTTCACGACGCTTCCCGGCATGATGGCGTGGGCGGAGACCGAGGGCGCCGACATCATGTTGTACGAAGACGGCGAATGGGTGTGGGAATATCTCGACGGCTCTTCGAACGAAGAGGTCATGGTCAATGAGATGGCCTTCAAAGGCATTATTCAAGTATCACCGGCTGGCAACCTTACCGGCGGCGCAATGCAAAAGACGTTGCTGGTGAACGCGAATGATTCCACCACTGCCACATTCACCGGTGGCGGCTCCAGCGAGGTTTGGCCCTCGGTGCGATGGCAAGGCAATACGAATGACGTCGTCGTGAAACTTCAGGTCAATGCGAGCAGCTTTGTCACGCTGCCGGGCAACGGCTCGACACTCACCATTGGCGGTAAAGCGGTTTATTCCGACAAAAGCATCTCCTCGCGCGGCACGGTGATGGTGATTGTTTACGTCTCGGCGGGTGGCGGGGCGGCGTATAATTTGCGTGTGATCAACAAGACTTCGGCGCAGAAGCGGATTGAAGGGATGCTTGGCGACGATGGTTTCAACTGGGTCGGGCTCGCGCAATGGAACTCGCCAAGCGAAAGCAACACCGTAACGTGGCCGGCAACCGCCGATAGCGCCATTGGCGTAGCGGCATATCAAAACAAATCGACGAGCACTAATATCAATAGTTTCAGCGGGCGCGGGTTGCGAATCGATAATCGTCGTTCAGTGGATGTCGCTTCACCTGGAAGCACGGTTTTCAGCATTGGCCGCAATGATCGCTACGTCGCGTTCGGCGGAACCAGCTCAGCCGGACCGCATGTTGCCGGTGCAGTAGCTCTCATTCTTCAGGCTGATCCCACGCTGTCGCATGGCAAAGTCCGCGCGTTGCTGCGCGCCGGCGCGATCTCGGATGGCTTCACCGGAACTGTGCCGAATGCTACCTGGGGCTTCGGCAAGCTGCGCATTGAAAATTCTCTGCGGCAAATCACCACGGCCGTTGCGACGAAAGAAACCGTGCCCCAGTCGTGGCATCTCGCGCAGAATTTTCCGAATCCGTTTTGGAGCGGAGCGACATCCCGCTCTGCGGGAAATCCCGCGACGCACATCGTTTTTCGCATTCCCCGGGCCGAACACGTCTCGTTGAAAATCCATGACCTGCATGGGCGAGAAATTGCGACGCTCGTCAACGAAGTAAAGGCAGCGGGAACTTACGAAATTCTTTGGGACGCGAGCAAGTTTGCCAGCGGTGTGTATTTTTATCGCTTGTCCGGCGCGACGTTTTCGGCAACAAAAAAACTTGTCCTGGTTCGATAAAAAATGTAATAGCTCAGTCGTGGGCGAAAGAGCACTGTCCGGACGCTTTGTCATTCGCGATTCTGGTGTGCTAACGAAGCTCAGCGTCCGGACGGTCCACCTGCAACTCGGCTTTACAAAAAAGTTATTTTTTTGCTTGACTTTTTTGCACAAATTGTAACAAATTAGGGGTGCAATCCGAATAACAAGGTGCCGGCTTCGGCGCGTTTTATTTTTCCTTCCCTCCAGCCCGGCTCTGGAAATGTTTACCAATTCGTGTCTCTGAAAGCAGTAGAAAGATGGGCAGAAAATGATCGGCCAAATTATTTCTCATGATCCCGCTTTTTGCCGCTGCACGGCATTCCGGAAAGCGGAACGGGATCCCGCAGGGCGGGACAAGATTTTAGAGAAGCTCGGTGGCGGCCTGCCCTTCATCTTACAATTTAAGGCAATGTTATGATTGGCAGAACTGTTTCCCACTACAAACTTTTAGAAAAATTAGGTCAAGGCGGCATGGGTGTCGTCTACAAAGCCGAGGATACCAAGCTCAAACGTCGCGTCGCGCTCAAATTCCTCCCACCAGATTTGACCCGCGATGAAGAGGCCAAAGAACGCTTTGTCAACGAGGCGCAAGCGGCCTCGGCGCTCGACCATCCCAACATCTGCACCATCTACGAGATCGACGAAGATAAGGATGGCCGGATGTTTATTGCCATGGCACAACGCGGACGAGCCCACGGCCGTAGGCCGCAACCAAACAGGTTTAATCAGCTCAATCCGCTTTATCCGCATACAAAAAATAGTAAGCGGATTGAGCTGATTAAGCGGATAAATTTTTTGTTTTT
>JBOHQZ010000085.1:0-13395 GCA_050732275.1 bacterium | reverse complement strand
TGGTGTAACGCAGGAAGACTTCGTTTTTGTCCCACGATTCAACGCGAATAAAACCGGCATCACCGGTCACTTGCACTTTGCCGCCGGGGTTGAAGTCAAAAGTCCTTTCTTCGGTTTTAGTCAATTCCTGAACCGGGCGTGAGAAGAGAGCGCCAGGGTTGGCAACCATCAGGAAACCGGTGACAAAAGAGATGGCTATTAAAACATAACGTCGCATGATCCACCCTCCTCTTGTCAATAAAAGTCCGCGTATGTTCATATCGTCCGTGTTTGTCCATACCGTCCGCGGTTGTTATGGCCGTTCGACACGCAGCTCGCCGATGCCAGAGCTGATGCGAAGTTGGAAACCGCGATCGTCTTCACGATAATTTTCCGTATAATAATAGCGTCCTTCTTTGTGCAGGTTGAAGGGCAGGTCGATGTGGGACAGGAACAGGAATTTCGATACGGCGAGCTTGGTGCCGGTGTCTTGCGGCAGAATAATAACGGTTTCGCCGATGTCGAGATCGACGCGCGCCACCGCCTCTGATAGCATTGCGCCGCTGAAATCAATGATCATCTCGCCAATACCGCCATTGACATCCGCGTCGCGGAAGCGGGCGTTGCCAAGCTGGCGAAATCTCGATTCGCCGATCTTGGTATTCAGTGTGAGCGCTTCCATCTCGACGCGATTGGGCTGGTCGAAGTCGATATTGACCGAGCCGGCCATCACGCTCAGGGCAAAATCTGCCAGGCGCAAGCCGCCGAGCTGCATGTCCACTTCCCCGGCTTTGATCTTGCAATCGGCGCGCACGGTCGCGTCGCGGGGCAATTCGATCTCGAGCTCCGCCGTCATTCTGTCGCCTTTGTGGTCGAACCAACCCTCTTTGTCAAAACGGATTTCGAGAAAGTTGTCCTGCTCGTTGAAGCGAAAAGCGTGGCGAAATTCTTTTTTGCTGTAGCGTAAATGCACGCGCAGCTCGTCTTCACTTTGGCCGCGCGACATGCGCACCTCGCCGGCGTCAACGTCGAGGCGCAGGCGAAAATCGCGGTCGGTGCGCACTTTGAACGTGTTATCCAGCTTTTCGTTTTCTTGCCACTCGTCGCGCTGCGGTGCGGCAGGAAGCTCCCGAACAATGCCTGGGAGCATCAAAACCGCAATCAAACCCAAGACAATCTTGACGCGTTGCATGGGCCGGCCTCCTTTTTGAGTTGATGACCTATTTGCAAAACTTTTTCAATGGCGAGTATAATTTACGAGGTCTAAGAGAGAAAGTTACAAACACGAACGACCGCTGCCCGAATTAACAAACAAGAATATTAAGTTGGCGTATACCATCAAACTCGGAAAAAGTTTTTCTCGGCGACGCTCGGCGGCTTCGGTGAATTTCGGCGGAAAAGCTTTCCCACCGATTGGTGCCGAAAACACCGAGTTTCGCCGAATGGTTTTCTGCCACTTCGCAAAAACTTTGTTTTTCTCTGCGTAATCTTTGCATACGCTTTTGTTTTTTGGGGTTAAGACCCATCCGCGTAATGAAAGTCACGCAAAAACCAGGCGGCAAATCAACACCGCGGCCAGCAGTCCGACAAAATCCGCAATCAATCCGGCCGGCAGCGCGTGGCGGGTTTTCGAGATCGCGACGGAGCCGAAATAAACCGCGAGCACGTAAAACGTCGTCTCGGTGCTGCCGTACATCGTCGAGGCCAGCCGGCCGATAAAAGAATCCGGGCCGTGTGTTTTCATCAGCTCGGTGACGATGCCCATTGAGCCGCTGCCGGAGAGCGGCCGCATCAGCGCCACCGGCAGGGTTTCAGCCGGCATGCCGATGAGATTGGTCAGCGGCGAAATGATCTTCACAAAAATGTCCATGGCGCCGGACGCCCGAAACATGCCGATGGCCACGAGAATTGCCACTAAAAAAGGAATGATTCTCGTCGCGACGCCGAAGCCTTCTTTGGCGCCTTCGACGAAGCTTTCGTAAACTTTCACTTTGCGGCTTAGGCCGATCACCGGAATCGCCAGCAGCAGAAACGGAATCGCCCAAACCGAAATCAGCTCGAAAAAATTGCGAACAAACTCGGCCATTTTTTTCTCCAGGTATAAAAAGCAAAAAACTGGCTCACGGAATTGAACTCTCACTGAATTAAATGCTTTTTTCTGTGTGAGTTCCAATGCTATGAGCGATTAACTTTTTTGGGGTTGCGGTTCAACCGCATTATCGTTTTGCTCCGGAAAAACTATCACAACCACAAAGCTTTTTAAGCAAACCGCTAATTCACGCGAATGTACGCTAATTTTTTATTCGCGATGATTGGCGTTAATTCGCGGTTGCCAGATCAGGTTGCGGCTGGTTGCCGCGCTACACTTTATCAGCACGATTCGGATCATCTTTGCGGAATGTGCGCAGCTTGCCCAAAAGCTTTACGGCGATTATCGCAGTGGTGGTGGCGCACGCGCTCGCAAAAATCGTCGTGCCGATGATCTCCGCCGGATTCGCCGAGCCCATGACGACGCGCATGCCGATCATGGTCGTGGGAATGAGCGTGATGCTGGCGGTGTTGATGCCGAGAAACATCACCATCGCGTTCGTCGCAGTGTCTGATTTAGGGTTGAGCTTTTGCAGCTCTTCCATCGCCTTCAAACCAAAGGGCGTGGCGGCGTTGGAAAGGCCCAGCCAGTTGGCGGCAATGTTGAGCACCATCGCGCCCATGGCCGGATGGTCGGTGGGCACTTCCGGAAACAACCGTCGTGTGACCGGCGCAATTGCGGCCGCCAGCAAGCGAATGATGCCGGCTTGTTCGGCGATCTTCATCACGCCGAGCCACATCGCCATGATGCCGATCAATGGCAGCGCGATGTCCATTACCGCGATTTTGGCGAAGTTGAAAGCCGCGTCCGTGACGGCAGCGAGTTTTTCGAAGCGTGTTTTTTCAATGCGCAATGCGGCAGCCGTCGTGCCGGGCGTCAGTGTCACCTCGGCGCGCATCTCCGCCGGATGTCCCTGCGCCTTGGCAATGTTTTTCCAAAACTCAGGTACGCCCTCGGCAGCGGTGCTCAGCATCATGCGGCCGCGGGTCTCACTGAGAAATTGCAATTGCACCGCAAAGCGCAGAGTATCGCCCGTGATTTGCTGCTTATAGAGACGGTTGAAATCCTCGGCCGGCATTGCCAATGTCGCCGTTTGCGTTTTGCCGCGTTGCGCGCCGGCAGGGTCCGGCGCCACAAGCTGAATGGGAATATCCACTTCTTCGCGATACTTGTCCGTCAGCTTGGTGTGCAGGTCGGTGCCGGCGGCGACGAGAATCGCGATGACCATCAAGGCCAGCCAAACATAGTTGAGCATGCGCCCTCCTTGAGTCATTGAAATGATTCGGGGATTTTCAAAGACATTAACTGCATTACGCTTGAAAGCTAACATTTTTTTGAAACAAGACAAGCAAATTTTATCAGGACATTTTTCTTGACATTACTGCCAGCTTTTGATAAATTGACCGTGTTTTGTGGCACACGCAAGAGTTTGGCCAAACCGAAGAAAATGTCATTCTCGAAGAAACCTTTTTGATATTTAACCAGAAACGTTTATCTTAAAATTGAAAGAGAAAATGAAGCAGCCCCGGCCCCTCGTAGGCGGCTGTTTCGAATACCCCACAAGAGGCTATGACTAAATTTTCATCTTGCTGTCGCCCAATATTTATCACTAAGAGTGAAGAGTCGAGTCATTCATGGCGCGTGATTATATTCGTTTGAATAAAATGGTGTTTCGCGGCTATCACGGCGTTTGGGATGAAGAGCGTCAAGTGGGCCAGCGTTTTGAAGTCGATGTTGAGTTTATTGGGGATGTTGCGACTGCGGCAACATCGGACAATATCAGGGACACGATCGATCTTTATAAAGTTTATCAAGCGATCGAAAAGATCGTCACCGGCAAAACCTTCAAGCTCGTCGAAACGTTGGCGGAAAAGATCGCGTCGTCGTTGCTGCGCCGATTTCCCGTAAACGAATTGCGCGTTTGCGTGCGCAAGCCCAACTCGCCGGTGCCGGGAATTTGTGACGGGATTGAGGTGGAGATTGTGAGGCAGAAAAGAGCGGAGGGCGTCGAGCGTCTGGCGAAGAGCGAAAAACGTAAAGCGTAAAGTGTGAAACGTAATAACGAGCCACCAGTCGAAGCACAGCGAAGATCCCGACGTATCGGGACAACCGGCAACGAGCGTGTCTTTATCGCTCTCGGCTCCAATTTGGGTGATCGCGCCGCCTGGTTGCAGCAGGCAAGAGAAAAATTGTTTGGCGCGCCAACGGTGCAACTCGTGAGCGCTTCCGCCGTTTATGAAACCGAGCCGGTCGGCAAAACCGCGCAGCCGGCATTTTTGAATCAAGTGCTTGAAGTGCGAACGGCGCTCGCGCCGGATGAGCTGCTGTCGCGGCTTTTGCAAGTGGAGCGCGAGCTTGGCCGGGTACGAAACGAGCGCTGGGGGCCGCGCAATATCGATCTGGATTTGCTGGCCTTTGGCGGTCGTATCTTAAAGACAAGCCGGCTGGTGTTGCCGCATCCGGAGCTGCATTGCCGGCGCTTCGTGCTGCAGCCGTGGGCCGAAATCGCGCCGGAGTTCATCGTGCCGGGATTATCCGCGACGGTTGAGGCGTTGCTCGAAAATTGCAGAGACAACAATAGCGTACAAAAACTTGATTTGTGACTATAAAGTTTTTCTCTCCCAATCGGGAGTTCGTTCACCAAAGAACACACATTGTCATCGTGGAACGATCTTTTTTGTTATCAAGCATGGTGCTTGTACCAAAAAAGATTCTTTCTGAATGACATGTTATATCGTTTTGCCTTAACGTTGTGCATGACCAATTTCCAAACCTGAGGATCACGGTGCGACTGCAATATATTGCCATCGAAGGCGTCATCGGCGCCGGCAAAACGAGCCTGGCCACGCGCATGGCGGAAAAATTTGGCGGGCGTTTGCTGCTCGAGCTGCACGAAGAGAATCCTTTCCTCCCGGATTTTTACCGCGATCCGCGCCACTACGCGTTTTCGACGCAGATGTTCTTTTTGTTGAGCCGTTATCGCCAGCAACAGGAGATTCCGCAGCGCGACCTGTTTCAGCAGCTTTTGCTCGCCGATTATATTTTTGCCAAAGACCGCATTTTCGCGTCGCTGACTTTGGAAGAGCGCGAGCTTTCACTCTACGACAAGGTGGCCAAGCTCCTGGAGCGCGACATTCCACCGCCCGATCTGGTGATCTACTTGCAGTCAAGCACGGAGCGCTTGATGGCGAACATCCGCTTGCGCAATCGCAGCTACGAAAAGCCCATGACGGAAGAATATATTCGCGACCTCAACGAAGCATACAACCGTTTCTTTTTCAATTACACCGCCACCCCGCTGCTGGTGATCAACGCCACGGAGATCGATTTCGTCCACAATGAACAGGATTTCGAAGATTTGGTGGCACAGCTTCGCCGCCCGATTTCCGGGGTGCAGTATTATTCGCCGACGAAAAATTCATAGGAGGACAATCATCGTGACAACTTTAGATCAAGCACTTGATACGGCCATGAAATTATCTCACGAGCAAAAACAAATGCTCATTGAGATTTTATGGAAGCGACAAATTGAAGAACGCCGCGATGAAATCGCCGCCAACGCTCGTCAAGCTATTGCTGCGTTTCATGCCGGAGAATTGAAAACTGAAACAATTGATGAGCTGCTCACAAGGCTTAACGCTTCAGAGAGGGATGGAGACGCCGAATGAGTGAGCTTAAATCGACGACACCGTTCGAGAAAGCTTACCGCAAGTTCGTGCGCCGCCACCCACAATCCCAAAAGAAAATTGACGAGGCCCCTTAAAACAAATGCGCCTTGACGTATTTGCCCCATCGCTTCAGACGCATAAACTAAGCGGAAAACTTTTCGGATTGCTGGCCTGCTCTTGCGGGTATGATTGCAGAATCGTCTTTTCTATAGAAAAAGATCAAAAAACAGGCGAAGAAGTCATTGTGCTAATCGATATTGGCACGCATGACGAGGTTTATTGATACAAGGATGTCTCAGCTTTGTGTGAGGTGATTCACCATGTTAACTCGCTTCCTCTTTTGGGCGCTGCTCATTTACCTCGCTTATCGCATCATCAAAGCGCTCGTGCTCGGGCCGCCGCGCCAGGCGCCGCCGACCCAAGTACAGGGCAAGCCCAAGAACCGGCCGCTCGATCTCTCCAGCCACGATGTGGAAGATGCAAAATTCGAGGAAATCAAGGAGAACACCAAAGACCGTAAATGAACGTTTATCCGCGCATTCTCCGTTTTGTGAAGCCGTATTGGCTGACCTTATCCGGTTCCATCTTTTGCATCCTGCTGTTTACGCTGTTGAGCGGTGCTTCATTGATCGCCGTCGTGCCTTTCCTGAATACGCTCTTTAAAGTTTCGAGCGAATCGCCGGCGCCCACCTCTTCCGATCAGGCATTGCCTTCCGGCTCATCACAAGTTCCCAACCAGCTCGGCCGGCAACTGGATGCTCTCAAAGAAAAAGCTTCGCAATGGCTGGTTGGCGGCGATCGCCGCGAGGCGCTGCTGCGCCTGTGCGGCGTCATCCTCCTGCTGATTTTTTTGAAAAACCTTTTCGATTATTTTCAAGCCTATCTGATGGCCCGCGTCGAGCAGGGGATCATCAAGGATTTGCGCAACGATCTCTATCGCCATCTCAATGAGCTTTCACTCAGTTTCTTTCATCGCACGCGCACCGGGCAATTGATCTCGCGCATCACCAACGACGTGAATCTCGTCAACGGCGGTGTCTCCGCCGGCTTCGTCACGTTGGTCAAAAATCCGCTGCTGATTTTGGCTTATCTCGGCATGGCGTTTTATTTAAGCTGGGAGCTGACGCTGGCGGCGCTGATCATTTTGCCGACAAGCTTGTTGCTTATCGGCTTCATCGGCTCGCGGCTGCGGCGCGCTTCCTCGCTTTCCCAGGAAAAAATGGCGGAAGTGACCTCCGTGCTGCAAGAGACCATTAGCGGCGTGCGCGTCGTGAAAGCTTTTGCGATGGAAGAGTTCGAGATGCGAAAGTTCCGGACGGTGGCCTACGATTATTTTAAAGCGCTGCTGCACATCACGCGCGTGAGCAAGCTCGCCGGGCCGGTGACGGAATTTTTAGGCGCCATCGTCGGCGTCGGCATACTCTGGTTCGGCGGCCAGCAGGTGCTCGCCGGCGAAGGACTTTCGCCTGGCGAGTTCATGTTGTTCTTGCTGGCGATTTTTTCTTTGATGCAACCGGTGAAGGAGCTTTCCTCCGTCAACACTCGCTTGCAAGAGGCGGCCGCAGCCGGCGAGCGCATCTTCGAGATTCTTGATCTGGCGCCGGAAGTGGCGTCATTGCCGGGCGCGAAGAAGATCGAGCGCTTCGAGCGCAGCATTCGTTTCGAGCGCGTTTCGTTTGCTTATGAAAATGAAGAAACGGTGGCATCGACGGAGGTGTTGCGCGATATTTCTTTTGAGGTTAAAAAAGGGGAGATTCTCGCCATCGTTGGCCCGAGTGGCGCCGGCAAATCGACTTTGGTAGATTTGCTGCCGCGCTTCTACGATCCGCAGCAAGGCCGTATTCTTCTCGACGATCTCGATTTGCGTGAGATCGAATTGAAAAGCTTGCGCCGCCTGATGGGCATTGTGACGCAGGAGACGATTCTTTTTCACGACAGCGTGCGCAACAACATTGCGTATGGCTTGCAGGGAATTTCGGATGAGAGATTAATCCAAGCGGCGGAGGCGGCGAATGCGCATCGTTTCATCGCCGAGCTGTCAAAAGGATATGATACCGTCATCGGCGAGCGCGGGGTGAAGCTCTCCGGCGGCCAGCGCCAGCGCCTCGCCATCGCCCGCGCGCTGCTGAAGAACCCGCCGATTTTGATTCTCGACGAGGCCACTTCCGCGCTCGACAGCGAGAGCGAGATGCTGGTGCAGCAGGCCATCGAACGCTTGATGGCCAACCGCACCTCGTTCGTCATCGCGCATCGCCTTTCCACCATTCTCCACGCCCACCAAATCATCGTGATAGACAAAGGACGCATCGTACAGCGCGGCACCCACGACGAACTGCTCGCCCAGAAGGGGATTTACCAAAAATTATACAAGATGCAGTTTCGGGCATGACGATCAGTTTGTTCATCATTATAGTTTCAACCCTCCGGCACGCCGCCGGGAAACTGCTCTTGAATCGCCTCTTCGATGCGAGCGATGCGATTTTCCTGATTGGGGTGGGTGCTGAAAAATTTGGAGGAAATCAAACCTCTACTGCAAGGCTTTTTGTTAAACCGACGTTGCCCGAACAACTCTTCGACAAATCCATTTGGCCAAACCCTCGACATCAAGTCTCGACTCAATTGCAGCGATTAAAAACTCGTATGCAGTATTTTGATTGCAACGCAGCCGATATCCGTTCCTCCGCAAGATTCATGTCTCGCACCCCGTGGCTGCCACCAAATTTTTCGACAACTTGTTCATGAATGTAAAGCACCTCCTCGATGGTCAGATACGCGACCTCGAAGTGTAACCTTTGCTTTTTCATTCAGCCAATTTTTTGAGGAGTTCTCTATTCGCTTCAATCGAGTCTTGCACGATTTTACGGAACGCAGTATCGATATTGCCAATGTGCGCCTCGGCGACAATTTGATTGAGCCGTTCGGAAAGAAAACGTTCCACCGTCATCCCATGCTGATTGGCTAGACCTTTAAAAGCATGGATAGTTTTTTCTTGCAGAGGAATTTGCAAAGTTACCATAAAAATTCCAGCTGTCAGAGCAAATTGTTAAAGTACAAGTTGGGTTCGGATTCAAGTTTGGGGCATTTGATACTCCATTACTCCTTTCGTTTATACCCCGCCATCTTCTCCTGAATGAACGGCAGCAGCTTGTCCATTGCCACGCGGTCTTGCGTCAATGTATCACGGTCGCGCACGGTGACGGTTTGGTCTTGCAGCGTCTGGCCGTCAACGGTGATGCCGTAAGGCGTGCCGGCCTCGTCCATGCGGCGATAGCGCCGGCCAATGGCGCCGCCATCGTCGTAGAAAACGTTGAAATGCTTTTTGAGTCCGTGATAAATTTTTTGCGCCACTTCCGGCATGTTTTCCTTTTTGACCAGCGGGAAGATGCCGGCTTTGATCGGCGCGATGGCTGGCGCGAGGTGCAACACGGTGCGCGCTTCGCCTTCGACCACGTCTTCGTCATAAGCATCGATCAACGTCGTGAGCACGGTGCGGTCGCAGCCGGCGGAAGTTTCGACGATATAAGGAACGAAACGTTCGCGAGTCTGATCGTCGAAATAGCTCAAATCTTTGCCGCTGTATTCCTGATGCTTAGAGAGATCGTAATTCGTGCGGTTGTGAATGCCTTCGAGCTCTTTCCAGCCGAAGGGAAATTCATATTCGATGTCGAACGCCGCCGCGGCATAAAACGCGCGCTCCTGCGGCGTGTGTTCGTGGAAGTGCAGCTTGGACTTGCGGATACCCAGCTCGTCGTACCATTGAATGCGCTGCGCCTTCCAATATTCAAACCATTCCATGTCCGTACCGGGCTTGACGAAGAACTGCATCTCCATTTGCTCGAACTCGCGCGTGCGGAAGGTAAAGTTGCCGGGCGTGATCTCGTTGCGAAACGCCTTGCCGATCTGCGCGATGCCGAAGGGAATGCGCTGCCGCGCCGCCTGCATGACGTTGTAGACGTTCACGTAAATGCCCTGCGCGGTCTCGGGCCGCATGTACACGACGTTGGCTTGCTCTTCAACCGGACCCATGTAGGTTTTGAACATCAGATTGAAATTACGCGCGTCGGTGAGCGAGTCTTTGTTGCCGCAACGCGGGCACTGTCCGGGCTTGTCTGCCTTCAACTCGTCGGTGCGAAAACGGGCTTTGCAAACCTTGCAATCCACCATAGGATCGGTGAAGTTGGCAACGTGGCCGCTGGCTTCCCAAACTTTGGGGTGCATAAGAATCGAAGCGTCGAGGCCTTCGATGTCGTCGCGGGTTTGCACCATCGCCTTCCACCAAAAGTCTTTGATATTGCGCTTCAGCTCGACGCCGAGCGGGCCGTAGTCGTAACAACTGTTCAGTCCGCCGTAAATTTCGCTCGATTGAAATATGAACCCGCGGCGTTTGCTCAGCCCCACGAGCTTATCCATAAGTTTTGTGATCTCTGCCATGAGCACTCCTGTGGTGTGAAACG
The DNA here is from genome assembly GCA_050732275.1 of bacterium. Taxonomy (GTDB): domain Bacteria; phylum Zhuqueibacterota; class Zhuqueibacteria; order Zhuqueibacterales; family Zhuqueibacteraceae; genus Zhuqueibacter. Next base: position 3,205 of record JBOHQZ010000085.1, on the reverse strand, counting down.
TAAGAGTAAAACGTAAAGAGTAAAAATAGATACTTTCAGAAATAAATCATTTTTCTGGATTCAAGACTTGCAAGCCTTCGCTGGTTGCGGCATCGCACAATCTCTGGTCAGACGCGACAAAAATGAGCGCAGAGTCAATATTTTCCAAAGCCGTCGCCAGTTGGATGCTATCACCCGATCGTAAATTTCGGCGCAATATGAGCTGCCCCGCCAAGATTCGAATGCTATTACTGAAAGCCACAATAATATATTTGTTTTGATAGTCAAAAAAGAATTTACCCATTGCTTCATCAAATTGAGGCTGCGAAATCACGCCGGATTGCTTTTTTCGATTCAGCGCTGAAAGAACTTCGGTGTAAGTGAGGTCTGAAATAATAATGCCATTTTCCGGCGATTTGTAAATTTCAACAATTTTATCAGTACCTGATTCGGGATGATAAATCTTGACGGCGCCGCTCGTATCAAAGTAATAAAATGCCATTTTTACCAGCCCTCCTCACGTTCCTTAATAACTTCATCTGCAAGTGAGCCTTCGATGCCGGACAAAGACTGCCAGACCTGTTCTAATGGAATATCTTTCGGCAAAGGATTGATTTTGCCTTCTGCCACCGCTTTTGCAAAAGCCAAGCGGTGCTTTATCGTGCCATCATAAAGCCGTTTCACTGCCCTCGCCTTCTTTTCTTCTGCGGAGAGGCTTACGTTCGGTGGATGGGCATTTTTAAGCACATCTAGTACATCTTCCCAAGCGCTTTCTACGTTCCGTTTAACTCTCTTGAGCAGTTCTATATCGTGCAAGGAAAGCAAGACCGCTTGCGGCTCGCCATTGTCCGTGAGAAGGTATTGTTCGCCATTTTTTTTGACATAGTCAAGAGCTTGGCGGAGATTCTCGACATCAGTCAATGCTGTGACATCTAATTTTTTGTACATAACTGACCTCTCTGATTTCGTTTTAAATCCCGATGACATTCATATTTTAAAAAATACAGCAAAATTCAATTACAATACGTGATTTGAAGATAGCGATTTTTCATCTCACTTATCCCGAGCTTGAGTTCCCAATCCCACCATTCCGGCCACATAAAATATACTCAGTTTAACATAAAAATCAAACAGGCTTTTTTGAAATTACGACTTCGACACGGAAAAATCAATGGTTTTTATTTGATAGGCTGAGCAGCGATCTTGTGCACGAACTTGAGCGAGGACAATCCGCCAATTTCTTCCAAATGAAAAGCAAAATAGGCGCGGAAAAAAGCCTCAATTTCGCGGCGAGCAACAGGCGAGATTTTGTAGCGGGAAAGTTTTTCGGCAGGGAGGGATTGAAAATCTGCCAATAAGCGCAGGGTTTCACCGGAGAGCTGTTGCGCCTCCAATGGCGGCGGGCAATTTTTGCAAACAAATCCGCCGCGGGCGACATCGAAATGGACTTGCACCGCTGGGCCGGTTGTGCTACAATTCAGACATCGGCGAAGATTGGGAGCGACGCCCAAAACACCGCACAACTTCATTTGGAATCCCCAAAAACTGGGGCGCGCCTCCGCCGTCGGCTCATTCATCGCGCGGATGGTGGTGAGCAAAATCGGGTAAAGTTTTGGCGTAACCTCGGTGTCGATTTGCGAGCGGGAGACCAGCTCCGCACACGCATTGGCATAGCCCCATTTTTCCAAGTCGGCGGGCAAATTCGGGAAGAACTCCACGATGTCGGCTTGACTGAGAAATTGGATCTCGCGATTCTCTTTGTGATAATACACGATCCGCGACACCGTCAACGGCTCCAACGCTGCGCCGATCCGGCTTTTGCTGGAGCGCGAGCCTTTGGCATTGACTTTCAGCAGGCCCAACTCGCGGGTGAAGAGCGTCACCAATTTGCTGGTTTCCCCCATTTTCATCGACCGGATGACGATGCCTTCGGCTTTGACGATGGGCATATTGTTTATTTTAGCCTGAGTTTGTAGTAGCGCCTTCAGGCGCTGGAGGTTGAATACCTGGAGGAAGTCTGATAGCCTTGCTACCTTGTTTTCATGCGCAAGATCGGCGCCTCAAGGCGCTACTACGAACGATCACAGATATTGCAAAAACATCATCGCAATCCACATGTAAATCAGCAGGCCAAGAATATCATTGGAAATCGTAATAAATGGCCCGATGGCAATCGCCGGATCGACGTTGAAGCGCTTGAGCGCCAATGGCACGGTGCCACCGACGACGGAAGCCGACATGATGACGATCATGAGACTGATGCCAATGAGCAAGCCAATGCGAGGGTTTCCCCACCCGAAACTCACCACTAAAAAAATGACCACGCCGCACAACAACCCGTTAAGCACGGCCACCCGAAATTCCTTGCCAAGCCGTCGCAGTGTATCGTTGAGGTCGATTTCGCCGGTGGCCAAGCCGCGCACAACGATAGCCGAGGCTTGAATGCCGGCATTGCCGCCCATCGCGGTGATCACTGGAATGAAGAAAACGAGCGAAATCACTTTGTTTAACGCCGTGGAAAAATTGGTGAGCACCGTGGCCGCCAGAACTTCTCCAAACAAGCCGACAATCAGCCAGGGCAAGCGAATACGAGAGATGTGGAAAATGGAGGTTTCGTGCGGCTCTTCATCTTCGGTAACGCCGGCCACGCGAGAAAGATCTTCTTCAGCCTCTTCCTTGATCACGTCCACGATGTCGTCGTAGGTGATGCGTCCAACGAGACGGCCTTGCGCATCGACGACCGGAACGCTCAACAAATCATATTTGCGCGCGAGATTGGCCACTTCCTCCTGATCGGTGCCGGCTTGCACGGAAATCACGTCACGGTTCATGATTTCATTTAGGGGCGTATAAGGCTCGGCGAGCAGCAATTTTTTCAAAGGGATCATGCCCACTAGTAGTTTGATTCCTAATCAACATATCAATAATTTCATGACAATTTTATACACCAGACAGTTCATCAAGTTTGTATTTCCATTTGAACACCACCGGCATTTCACTGATTTCATCGAGATATTTTAAGAGGCGTTGAATTAATTCCTCTTTCGAGTTGACCCTGAGGCTGCGTAAAAATTGACGGGCCATTAATAATTCTGATTGTCATTTCTTTTGAGTAAAAGGAATCCAGATGCTGAAGCATTTCAATAAACTCACAGCTACGATGCCGATTTCTGACTAAACCATGAACGCGCCCACTAAACAGATCAATGGCGCCTAGCAAACTAAC
>JBOHQZ010000084.1:0-13413 GCA_050732275.1 bacterium | reverse complement strand
TTGCCGTGAACGGCACAAATATCTTTGCGGGAACTTTTAGAGGCGTGTTTCTTTCCACCAACAACGGCGCAAGCTGGGTCAATATCGGCTTGCCGAACACAGATGTCCGTTCTCTTGCTGTGAACGGCTCTAATCTCTTTGCGGGAACTGCTGACGGCGGCGTGTTTGTTTCCACCAACAATAGCACAAACTGGACTCCTGTCAGCACCGGCTTGACGAGCGCTATTGTGAGGTCTCTTGTCGTGAACGACTCTTATCTTTTTGCGGGAACTGATGGCGCCAGCGTATGGCGTCGTCCGCTGTCGGAGATGGTTACTAGAGTTGAAGATGATGTCAGCCAAGTGCCTGTTGATTTTGCGCTGGAGCAAAATTATCCCAATCCCTTTCAGAGTGGAACTCCGCTCGGAACGAGGGAAATCTCCGCTACTACCATTCGCTACCAGTTACCGAAAACGACGCAGGTTGTGCTCAAGATCTACAATATCTTTGGCCAGGAAGTGCGCACGCTGGCCAATGAGCGACAGCCTGCCGGTATGCACTCGGTGGTGTGGGATGGAAGGGATCAATCTGGCAAGGAAGTGAGCTCGGGCATTTATATTTATCGCCTTCAAACGGGAGAGTCTATACAAAGCCGCAAGATGTCTTTTGTGCGGTGATCCCCGTTGCGCCTGTAGGCTGAATGGCACCGCAGCGAATAACGGCGTTATCTTGTGGGCAAGCAACAAAAATGTCAACGGCTATAGCATACCTTTTTATTTTTCCGAAGCGGCGCAAGCTCGGACTATTTAGAGATTACTTTTTTTGAAGCCAAGCTTGTTTACTTTATAAGAAATCATTATATTTAACTCTTGGTAGTTCCCGATTAAATAATCTGTCAGATTTCAATTCATGATACAGGTATGCCGGAATATAGCCGTTCCAAGAAAGGAATCTTGTCATGCCCCGTGCTCACGAACGATGAAGTGGCGCGGGGCATTTTTTTAATGCGCTTGCACGCGCCGGAGATTGCCGCTTCGGTGGGGCCGGGACAATTTGTTAATGTGAAAGTTTCGCCCGAGCAAGGTGCAAAAAACAAAACGCAAATTGCCACTTGCCACCTGTCACTTGCAACTTGTTCTCCCCTGCTTCGTCGCCCATTCAGCGTTTGTGAAGTTGATCGTCGAGCCGGCACCATTTCTTTGCTTTGGAAGGTGTTCGGGCCGGGAACACTGGCTCTGGCTCGTCACCAACCGGGAACGATGTTGAGTGTTATAGGACCGCTCGGACACGGCTTTGAGATGTCAAATTCGGCAGGACCAATCGCGCTCGTTGCCGGAGGCGTCGGTGTAGCGCCGCTGCCGATTCTCGCCAAGGAATTGGCAACGCGTGGAAAAAAATTCGCGGTGCTGCTCGGTAGTCGCACCGCAGATGAGATTTGGGGCGACCGCGAGCTGGCCGCGCTGGGCGGAAACGTGCGAATCGCCACGGATGATGGCAGCGCTGGCGAAAAAGGTTTTGTTACCAAGCTGCTCGAACAATGGCTGCAAAAAAACGCCAGCGCCGGGGCGCAGGTTTTTGCCTGCGGTCCGATGCCAATGCTGGCGGTCGTGGCGAACCGCTGTCGCGAAAAGCGTGTGCAAGCCCAACTTGCCATCGAAACCATGATGGGCTGCGGCTTCGGCATTTGCATGGGCTGTCCGGTCGAGCCGGCAGCAGGCGTGCAACAGTTTGGCCGTTATTATCTCGCTTGTCTTGACGGCCCGGTGTTTTCGGCGGAAGCGATTCGGTTATCGTAGCGCAGACAACTTGTCTGCGTTTTGATTACCCAGACGACTGCATCCGTCGGATTCGGAAAATCCCTACGGGGTAGCCGGATACCATAAAAAATCAGTTCTCACGATGAGTAACTTGCAAATAAAAATCCGTGATGTCGAATTTCCCACGCCGGTGTTCGTGGCCTCCGGCACGTTTGGTTACGGCCAGGAAGCTGCGGATTTAGTCGATTTGACCGGACTCGGCGCGATCATCACCAAATCCATCGGTGCGGCGCCGCGCCTCGGCAATCCGCCGCCGCGGCTCTTTGAGACGGCTGCCGGGTTGCTCAATTCGATTGGTCTGCAAAATGTCGGCGTCCAAAATTTTGTCACGGAAAAATTGCCCTTTTTGCGAACGCTTGGCATGCCGATCATTGTGAATATTGCCGGACGCAGCTTGGATGAGTATGTCACTGTGGCGCGCAAGCTTGAAGAGCACGAAGGCATCGCCGGCTATGAATTAAATTTTTCCTGTCCGAATGTGAAAGAAGGCGGTTTGGAATTCAGCCAAAAAGCCGAAATCACCGAACGCGCCACGAGACAAATTCGCGACCTCACCAAACGTTTGGTCATTCCGAAATTGACGCCGAATGTGACTCGCGTGGGTGAGATTGCCAAAGCTGCCGAAGCCGGCGGCGCGGATGCGGTTTCGCTCATCAACACGCTCACCGGCATGGCGGTTGATATTGAAACGTGGCGGCCGCGCCTCAACACCGTGGTCGGCGGATATTCCGGCCCGGCGATCAAGCCGGTGGCGTTGGCGAAAGTCTACGAAACCAGCCGCGCCGTCAAAATTCCGGTGATTGGCATCGGCGGCATTATGAGCTGGCAGGATGCGGTGGAATTTTTTCTTGTCGGCGCCAGCGCCGTGCAAATCGGCACGGCGAATTTTGTGGATCCACGGACGGGGGTGATGATGGCGGAGGGATTGCTGGAGTATCTGGCGGCGCAGCAGGTGGAGAGTATTGGTGATTTGGTGGGGAAGATCAAAGTAAATTAAACGGCTCGTTTGCGATGAGGGTCTTGGAGTCATTAAAAGCTCTAAGCGCGTTGGAAATACATCTGCTTTTCTTGACACTTATGCAAATTATCATTAAATTTAAGCATAAATTGTTGTGGCGTGCAGCGGGAGGTCAGCATCATCACTCAGCAAATAATGGAGAAATTAGGCATGAAGACATCCGCAGTCAAAAGAACCATGATTCAGAAACAGCTATCCATTCTGCCGCAAGAAAAGCTTCAGCAGGTCAGTGATTTCGTCGAATTCGTGTTATTCCAGTCGAAAGTTGAGCACGAAAGAGTTGTCAAGCTTGGTGGAATTTGGAAAAATCTTGGTTTTGAGAAAATCGACAATCTCGAAGCAGAACTTCATAAAATACGCCAGGACGCCTCTAACGCAATTCTAAAAAAAGAGTTGTAAGTAATGCAATATCTCGCGGACACCGTGACCCTGGTTCGCCATCTCTCGAAAACTGGGAAAATTGGAAAAGCAGCGAAACGAATTCTTGAAGATACGGACAAGGGTCACCATCACATATTCATTTCGGTGATCGCGCTCGTTGAAATTCTCTACTTGTCCGAAAGGCAGCGTATTCCCATAAAATTAGGCGAGACTCTTAATTCCATCAGCTATTCACAAAACTATTCGGTTGTCAATTTGACGCCTGAGATTGTGAAAGTTGCTGCCTCCAGCGCCTGCAAAGAGCTTCATGACCGGCTCATCTTATCCATTGCCAAATATTTAGGGGTCTCCATTTTGACAAGCGACCAAGCTATGAAGGATTTGAACGAAGTACCGACCATCTGGCAATAATCTTATGCCAACCAAAACAACTGCAAGCTGCACCTTCTGCAAAATCATTCGCGGTGAGATAGATGGCCATGTAGTTTTCGAAGACGAGGTGGCGTTGGCCTTTCTCGATCATCGCCCGTTGTTTCCGGGACATTGTCTTTTGGTGCCGCGCGATCACCACGAAACGCTCGCCGATCTGCCGGTCAATTTGATCAACCCCATTTTCACCAATGCCCAGCTTTTGGCGCGTGCGGTAGAACAAAGCCTGAACGCCGAAGGCACTTTTGTGGCGATGAACAATCGTGTCAGCCAAAGCGTGCCGCATCTGCACATCCACATCGTGCCGCGCCGCAAGAAAGACGGCCTGAAGGGATTTTTCTGGCCGCGCCAACCATACAAGGGCGAAGAGGAAATCAAGAAAGTACAAAGTACATTGCGGGCTGCTATTGCAGCGCTTAAGGTTTTGTAGTAAGCGGATAAAACGGATTGAGCGGATAATGACTCTGACAAATAAGCTCTTGAAATCCGCTTTATCTGCTCAATCCGCTTACAAAAACAATAGCTGAATTCGGCACTGATTTTCAAAAGTAAGAGTATTGACAACCGGAGGAGGAAGGTGGATTGGAAAAATTTTGGCAAGCGCGCTGCCGTAGCCGTTGTTGCCGCGCCGCTCATTCTTTGGGTGTGCTGGCGCGGGGGCATTTATTTTTTGGCGTTCGTCGCAGCAATTATTTTTCTAGGCTTGTGGGAATTTTACGCCTTAGCTGAGAAAAAATCGGCGCAGCCCAATCGTGTCCTCGGCATCGTCGCGGGCCTGGGTTTGGCAGTGCAAATTTATTTTCGCGGCAACGATGAATTGTGGCTGACCACCACCCTCTTTGCCGTCTTGCTGATTCTGGTGGAATTGTTTCGCAACAAAGGCAGCGCGTTGTTGAATGTCGGCGCGACTTTGCTCGGGCTGATCTATGTCGCCGGGTTTTGGAGCTTTCTGTTGCTCATTCGCGAATTGCCCCGCGAATACCCGCAAATCAGCTATGACAGCGCCGGCACCTGGCTGGTGATGATGATCGCGACGGTTTGGATTTGCGATACGGCGGCTTACCACGTCGGCATGGCTTTGGGCCGGCATAAGCTTTTCGAGCGCGTCAGCCCGAAAAAAACCTGGGAAGGTGCCATCGGCGGCTTGGTTTTTGGCGTGTTGATGGCGGCGGCTTCACATTATTGGTTTGTGCGCGAATTGCGTTTGGTCGATTGCATCTTTATCGGCGGGCTGGTGGGAACCATCGGCCAAATGAGCGACCTGGCCGAGTCTCTTTTCAAGCGCGACGCCGGGGTGAAGGATTCTTCCGCGCTCATCCCGGGCCACGGCGGCGTGTTGGATCGATTCGACAGCGAAATGCTGCTGGCGCCGCTGGTGTATTTGTATTTGCTGTTGGCGCTGCCCCGTTAAGCCCAATTGCAATTTTTTAATCAAAATTTTTCCCGCTTCTGCAAAAAAATCGTTTTTTGATATTGACTTTTATCAGAAATTCTCTTAAATTTTTCTGTCAAGGACAATGCGCGAGCGCGAGGCTGTGCCGGTGGAGCAATGCTCTGCAAGGCAGTGCCTTTGAATACCTCTTAGATCCCCAAATTGCACAAAAAACCATAGGAGTCGCCATGAGCAGTTCGTATGCGACAACCCGGGCCAACATTGAGCGCCGGCTCATACTTGGTATATTGCGAGGCGATCTGGACGAATCGCTGGCCGAGGTATGGCGGGAAGCCTTTCGTAGTTTGGATGACCAAGAAATTGCCGCGCTGATGCGGCAAACCCGCGGTTTGAGCTATCAAAAAGCTTCTGCTCATACCGTACGTTTTCTCATGGAGCATCATTATCCTTTTCGTGAAATGGTGTTGTATCACACTGGCGACGAATTTAAAAGAAGGATGATGCTGCTCGATTACATCGATGAATGGGAGAGTTGATTTGCGGCATGACGCTGGCTAGTAGATTAACGCATCTTTGAGAGATTGGCAATTCATCTTCGTTACTCACATCAACATCTCACTCCTTGTGAGGGAGGCAAGCATCATGGAAAAAATCTACCCAGTATGCCAGAAATGCACCACCGGTGTCCTCGTGCCGTTGTCCGATTACGGCAGAGAAGGCGCGACGATCATATTCAAAGCCTGGGTTTGCACGAACCCGCACTGTGGCTTTCATCTGCGCATCGACAACGGCGAGGTCAGCATTGGCAAAACGATAGGGCATTCGCAGAAGTAAAAATTGCTTCAGAAGGTGGGATAAAGCAATAAGAACGAAGCGCGAAATCAGAAAGTTGTTTTATTCCACCTCCTCAAGACGAGCGCCAGGGTATCGGTGAATGTGCTCTTGGTCTAACCTGCGGCCGCGTATCTGCAGTCGGAGGCTTAGTGTGCTTGGCAGTGAAGGAATTCTGCGCCAAAGTGACGGCATGTAGCTATTTGTGCCAAGGCCGGGAGCAAACGCAACGGTACCTTTTTTGTTCCGACATCTGTCATGGCCATAAAAAGTGCGCTGCTTGAAAATCTGCGCGTCAAACTCGTCGTCGGGGTTTTGGCCACACTTTTCTGGTTTGCGGTGGTGACGGAAAACGTATATGAGTATGATGTCGATGTCCCCATCGTTGCCGTGAATGTGCCGGAAGGAAAAATCCTCGCGAATGAATTGCCCGTACAAGCCCGGGTCCGGTTCGAGGGAAAGGGCCGCGCCCTGCTGACCTTGAGATTCAGCCGGGATGTCCGTATCCTGCTCGACCTTGCCAATGTCCGGCGGCGCCACGCCTTCAGTTTAAAACGCGAAATGGTCGACCCTCCGCGCAGCAGCATCGGTTTAACGCCGCTGCGAATTCTTTCCCCGGACACAGTGCGCGTGCAACTTTCCAATTTGGTGGAAAAGTTGGTCGCGGTCAATGCTGACGTCAAGATTACGACGTTGCCAGGATATACCGTTGTGCAGCCTTGGCGTCTCGTGCCGGACTCCATTGCCATTTCCGGGCCGGAAGAAGTGGTGCGCGACCTCGATGCCATCGTGACGGAGCACAAGGAATTTGCCAACGTTCAAGACAGTCTTTCCGCCTCGCTTCGTCTGCTGCCGTTCCCAGCCTCGCAGCGCGTGCGATTCGCCGCCAACACCGTGCAGTTTTTCGTCGACGTGCAAAAACTGATCGAAGTGACATTGCACGAAATTCCGGTGCGCGTGCAAAACACGCCGCGCCATCTCAAAATAACGCCGGTTCCTTCCACCCTGTCGCTGACAGTGGAAGGCGGGGAGAAACTTTTGCTCAATCTCAAGCGTGAAGATATCGTGGCCTATATCGACTACGCGCGCATTCGCGACGACGTGGCAACGGCGGGCTACCCGGCTTATATTCGCACCCCGGACGGCGTGCGCTATCGCGACGTCAAGCCGACTTTATTCAAATTAATGATGGAAGTGCAAAATCATGCGTCTGCTCGCCATTGAAACTTCCTGCGACGAAACCGCAGCAGCCGTGATGTACGGAACGCAATTGCTCTCGAACACCATTGCCACGCAGGAAATTCATCAACTGTACGGTGGCGTGGTTCCGGAGCTGGCTTCGCGGGCGCACATCCAGCACATCGTGCCCGTGGTCAACAGAGCCTTGTCACAAGCGCAAGCTTCTCGCGACGCGCTCGATGCCGTGGCCGTGACTTATGGGCCTGGACTCATTGGCTCGCTCGTCGTGGGTCTCAGCTTTGCGAAGGGACTTGCACTGCAACTCGGCGTTCCGCTGCTCGGCATCAATCATTTGGAAGGCCATCTTTTTTCGACGAATATCATGCCGGACGGGCCGGAGCCGCCTTTTCTCTCTTTGATTATTTCCGGCGGCCACACGATTCTGACTTACGTTCGCGAGTGGGGCAAATACCAAATTATCGGGCAAACCCAGGATGATGCCGCCGGCGAAGCCTTCGACAAGGTAGCCAAAATTTTGGGACTCTCTTATCCGGGCGGCCCGGCCGTAGAAAAGCTTGCCGTCACCGGCGATCCGCACGCCATTGACTTTCCGCAAGCGCGTTTGAAAAATGCGTCAAGCTCGTCAAGCCAGCGGTTTGATTTCAGCTTCAGCGGCTTAAAAACTGCGGTGCTTTACTACGTACGAAAGCTGTCGCCGGAAGAGTTGGAAAAACAGCGCGCCGATATTGCTGCCTCGTTTCAAAATGCGCTGATCAATGCGCTTGCCGAAAATGTCGCCCGCGCGCGCGCGCAATTCTCTACCCGCGCCGTGGCTTTGGCCGGCGGCGTCGCTTGCAACCGCACGCTGCGGCAGGCGTTCGCCGACCTCGGAGAGCGCAACGCCTTTCAATTGCATTATCCCGAACCGATTTATTGCACGGACAACGCCGCCATGATCGCTCGCGCCGCGCAGTTTCATCTTGCCGCCAACCGGCGCTCTCCACTTTCGCTCGCGCCCGATCCGGGGCTGGTTTTGTCTTGATTTTATGCTTCTAAAAAAATCGGTGTTGATATTATCGCAGCCTTTTCGTATATTTTCAATAAACCCGGCGGGAAATATGCAAGATATTGATCGGGCCTTCAAGACGGTTCTAACGCTGAAACCAGATTGTGTTCTTGATTTGCTCTTTGGTAACCAGCGCCAAACAAAACTGAAAGAAATAACCGACCCGCAAATCAACGTGCCGGAGTTGCGGGCGGACAAGGCGCTTTTGATCGAAGATGGCGGCCAAACTTACTATCTGCTTTGCGAGGCGATGCTCCAACCGGATCGCAGCGAATTGCCAACTTTCGCGCTCAAAGCATTGTGCATGCAGTATATGCTCGGCAAGCCGGTTATCGTCGTTATCGTGTATCTTGAAAAAGGCAAATACACGGCTTTTCCCGGCAGTTTTGAGAATCAAGTTGGCAATCTCTCAAACGAGTTTGTCTTGGCCAAGATTTTATTGTGGGAACACGAAGCGAGAATTTTAAGCGGAGAGCTTAAAGAGTTCGCGCCGTTCCTGCCGCTGTTTTATGAACAGCCCGATCCTGGTTTGATGGATGTTCAACAAAACCTGTTGGCGCAAGTTTCCGACCCCAAGTTGCAAGCTGACTTGATTGCAACTGCGATCATCGTTGATATTCGCGCTTGGGGAGCGCAGGTCGTGCTGGCTAAATTTACAAAGGAGGTAAACATGTTGAAAGAGACGAGCATCGTTCAAGATTGGCTGACGCAAAGTCAGCAGGAGGGCTGGCAAAAAGGGCTGCAAGAAGGGCTACAAGAAGGGCAGAAAGAAGGACAGAAGGAAGGACAGAAGGAAGGCAAACTTTCACTATTGCAAATCATTCTCTCAAAAAAACTCGGTGCGATTTCGCCCGAGCTTTCGAGCAAACTGTACCAACTCAGCAGCGAACAATTGGATCGGCTTGGCGTCGCGTTGCTCAATATCAACAGCCAGCAGGAGCTGCAGGCCTGGTTGAGCAATGGCGCAACACAGGAATCGCATTGAGGTTTTTATTTTGCCATGAATTTCGATTTGAAACTTTCGTCTGCCATTATCTATCCGCTGCTGCTCATTCTCCTCGCGATTGCCTTCACCTTTTTCATTTATCGTACCACCACGCCGCCGGTGACGAATTGGCTGCGCCGGGGCTTGGCTGTGCTGCGCACGTTTGCGTTGGCGCTGGCGCTGCTGCTGCTGTTCGAGCCGGTTCTCACGTTTGGATTGCAACGCCTCCAAAAACCGGCCGTCGCCGTCTTGGTGGATCGCTCCGCGAGCATGACTTTGGCGGATTCGGCGATTGTCCGCGCCGAATTGGTGCGGCAAGCTTTATCGCTGCCGTGGGTGAAGGATTTGGAGAAACGCGCCGAGATCGCCGGCTTTTCTTTTAGCGACAGCCTGCGTCGGATGAATTTGGATACGTTGTCATTAAAAGCGTTCAACGGCGATGGCAGCGATCTCGGCGGTGCGCTGCTGGCAACTAAAAAAATGTTGGCCGAACGCCATCTCGCCGCGGTGATTATGTTCACCGACGGCGCGCAAAATATGGGTGAAAGTCCCGCGCGTGTCGCCGAGCAGTTTGGCGTTCCGCTCATCACCGTCGGCATCGGCTCCAGCCAAGGCGTCCGCGACGTGCAATTGAGCGACATCGTCACCAATGAAATTGCGTATGCCGAAACGCAGTTGCCGGTGGAGATGAGCATTTCGAGCCTAGGTTATGCGAGCCGGCGCGTGCGCTTGCGCATTATCGAAGAGAGCGCCGGCAGCGCCGACACGACACGACAAGGCAAAGCTGCGCACGAGCAGGAAATCGTTTTGCCGGCCGACAACACTCAGGCAAACGTGCGCGTCAACCTCGTTCCGCACAAGCTCGGCCTCAACCGCTACGTGGCGCAAATCGATACGCTGGCCGGTGAATTGACCAAAGCGAACAACCGCCGCACTTTTTACGTGCGGGTTTTGAAAAATAAATTAAAGCTGTGGATTTTCGCCGGCGCGCCGTCACCGGATTATGTTTTTCTCAAGCGCGCGCTGGAAACCGACAAAAATTTTCAGATTCAAGGTTTCGTGCAGCGGCCGGACGGCAATTTCTATAACACCTCGGCCGCAGAGTTGATCGCGTCGCTGGCGCGCATTCGCCGGGAGGAAACCGACGGGAGTCTTGACGGCGTGATCATGGTTGATTTTCCGCGCCGCGACTCGAATCGGCGCTTGCTGGAAGCTTTGTTGCAACAATTAGCCAAAAATCGCCGGCCGCTTTTTTTTCTCAACGGGCCTGGAGTGGATCTCGCCTCGCTTTGGCAATTTCGCAGTGTTTTGCCATTGGCGGCAGCGCCGGCGCAAACGAGCGAGCGGCTCGTTTACCTGCGGCCGGAATTGGCTGGATTATCGCACCCGCTCACGCAATTTTCTGAAACGCTGGAAGACAACCGTCGAATATGGGAAGAATTGCCGCCGCTTTTTTGCAATTTGATCAATGTCCAGCCTTTGGCAGGCAGCCAAGCACTGGCTGCGACTGATGTCAGGCGCGGCGATCTATCGTCAGGTGAAGCCTTGGTTCGGCCCGGCCAATCTCGCAGTGGGACAGCGGACAGAGGCTTGCCGGTGATGTTGGCGCAAAAATCAGCGGAGCGCAAAACCATCGCTATTTTTGCTTATGGCCTTTGGCGGTGGCATCTGCTCATGCAAGGCGTCGGCAAAACGACGGTCGCTTACGAAACGCTCGTCCGCAGCGCCGTGCGCTGGATGGTCACCGCAGAAGACGCCAAGCTCGTGCGCATCACGAGCAACAAAGAAATTTATCGCGGCGGCGAGTCGATCGAGTTGGCGGCCCAAATTTATCACGAAGATTATCGGCCGCGTGTTGGCGCGCAAGTGCGCGTGCAGCTTGCCGGCCCACAATTTTCGCAGGAAGTGATCTTGCAAGACGCGGGCGACGGCCTGTATCGCGCCACCCTGCAAGTTCTCGGCGGCGGCGAATATCAATTTCGCGGCGTTGCCGAGCAAAACGGCCGGAAGATCGGCGAAGACAGCGGCCGTTTTACCGTGGAGCCGTTCAGTCTCGAATTTCTTAACACGCGCCTGAACGAGCCGCTCCTGCGCCAAATGGCCCAAGCCACCGGCGGCGCCTATGGCAATCCGGATAGCTTGGCGAATTTCGTTGCGCGCTTGCCGTTAAGCTCGATTTCACGCCATGAAACGTTCGATTTTGCGCTGTGGGGCCGCACGCCGGTGTTGTTAGTCTTGCTGCTGGTTTTGGGCGTGGAATGGTTCGTGAGAAAAAGACAGGGGATGCTGTGAGTGTGTTATTTAACTGGCTTAAATAAAAAAGGAGAAAGCGAGGTGTGCTTTCTCCTTAAGTTTAAATGGAAATTACAGACAATCATTATTTGAGCAATAACATTCTCCTCACTTGCACGAAGGACTTATCTTGACTTCCCACTTTGGTTACTTCGATCCGATAGAAATAAACACCACTCGCTACGCGAATACCGGCGTTATTCCTTGAGTCCCATTCAACTGTTTTGTAGCCCGCTTCCTGAATTTTGTCGACAAGTGTTTTTACCTCTCGGCCGGAGATGTCGTATATCTTCAAAGTCACGGTACTGGCAACCGGTAAAGCGTACTCGATCACCGTAGTTGGATTGAATGGGTTGGGATAGCTTTGACTCAAAGCATATTCTTTCGGGATTTCTGCAGGCGATTCCTTTACTCCCGTGATGATGGTGACAACGGCATCTGCGGTGTCCTTTGGTGCCTCAAGATTGCCAACACTATCGCGAGCGATACTATAAAAGCCATACTTCTTGCCGATGATGCCGTTATAAGTAGCTGCGGTATCGTTGGTGCTTGAAAGCCAGGGTGCAAATTCTCCATCATCTTCAGAAACATATACAGAGTAATCTCTTACGCCAGAGCCATTATCGCTACCCGACCAATGGACTAAAAATTCTGCTGAATTTGGCGCTGTGGTGAATGGCAGCACACGGCTGATTGGCTTGCCTTCATCAATCGTATTCAACCATGTTGGAGTTACTATCGCTGGGTTCGTATCAAAGACAATTGATGCTTTGTTTCTAATTTCAGTTCTAGTCGGAAGATCATTTCGTGACATAATCGTGAAGCTGACACTGCCATCACCTTCCGGCGGGTTGACATTGGGCGGCAGGAAACCCGCGAGAGGATCTGTTGTTGGCTGACCCGTTAGCGGATCAATAGATTCGAAACGCCAAGACAACACTCCGATCGTAGTATCCAATTGCGCATTGATTCTCACAATGAGACTATCAGCAGGCCGTAGGTCAACATCAGTTGAGAATTGACGCAAACCTTGTGAGGGAGTAACTACATATTTGCCAAAGGTAATCGTACTCAAGCTCAAGGTCTTGAAATCAACTTTCGTTGCGTTTAGGGTATCCTGAATAACAACTATCTGTGCAGGTAATGTAGCGGAAGGGAGGTTTTCAAAAAAGATCGTATAAAGCAAAGGCCTTTTTGTAGAAACGAAATGTTGTATTCCAGTTCCCAGACTACCAGCCTTATCATTTGGATCAATTGATGTTCCAACTGTCATATTGCTTTCTGTTTCAGCTATTGGGGGTTCAGGACAATTAGTGTTATCCCAGTTTCCTGATGCAGTCGGATATATTGGATTTCTAAAGTAACATCTCGGATTTATGAGTTCACCGTGGTGATCTCCTGCATGGACTTCCACATGCAAATGAATACCATGATTTGCACTCAATCCACTTCTTCCAACATCACCTATATAATCTCCTGCTCTTACGCTTTCCCCCACTTTAATTTTTTCAGCTATTTTATCTAAATGAAGGTAACACAACGTACAGTTTGGAATACAGAGGTTCTTAATGCAAACATAATTTCCTTTTCCATTTGCGTAACCTACCTCAGTAACTATTCCGGACATCATAGCTCCTGCAGGATAGTTTCCAGCTTCCCAAACAAACTCCCAGAAGCTACCTGGTGGCGCAATCAGATCAAAATCAATGGACTTATGTTTACCGCGAAAGTATTCCTGAGTATTTCCATCGTTATCGATATCACCTTCATCTCTTCTACACCTATCATTACAGAAGTCACTTGTAGTTAGAATTGAAGTTCCTGGCGCATCTGCCGGTTTTATCAAAGGCAGTGAGAATTGTTCGCAAGGTTCTGGCATGTCAGGACAGGGTTCATTTCCACATGGTGGTTGTTGATTCTTTAAGAGGGCATTTGAAAAGTGATGTTATGGTGAACAAAAATAGCCTAGACTTTTTCATGTTTGTTTCTAGCTTAAACAAACATGAAAAGAAAACCATACCCCACTGATCTCTGCGATGCCGA
>JBOHQZ010000083.1:0-13534 GCA_050732275.1 bacterium | reverse complement strand
CTACAGTCCAGTCTACCGTCAAAGAATCACCGGAGGCCGCAGAGGCCGCAATCGTGACGGACTTCACCACCAGATCGGGCGGCGGTGTCAACGTGATGTGAATCGAATCGCGGCCAACGTTATTCGGCTCCAGGGCAAATTCAAAAACTTGATTGGTGACATCGGTTGCCACAAAGAGATACGAAGGCCCTTGCGCGCCCTTGGGGATAATGACATTGGTTCGTATCGTATATGAACTATCCGGATCGAGGACACCCACATGCCTCACCCCGGAGCCGAGCTGCTGCGCGTTGGCATTCAGAACGAGATCCTTTGAAAAGAAAATGGCATCAAACCATTCAAACATGCCCGTCGTGCCGGGCCCTTTGTTGGTGACAGTATAACTGAAATCGATACGATTGCCGGAGAAAGCATTATCGGGAGATAGAATTCTGGTCACTTGTAAATCCGGCGGCGGCGTTAAATTGATCTTGATGGGCTGCGGGCTGCGCGTGATGTTATTATTGTCGTTGGACTCCCGTTGGCGCTTGGTGACATCCGTCGCGACGAAAATATAGTAATTGCCGATGATGCCTTGCGGCAACGTAAACTGCTTGGTGTTGGTGTAACCTTCGCCGGCGGGCAAAAAGGCGACGTTCTCAAATTGGCCCAACGAAGTGGCCGTGGCGGAATTGAACACCGGATTGGCGGAAAGATAGACTTGATCAAACCAGCGCGCGGCATCCGTTGGCGCGGTGGAGTTATTGGTCACCACCCAGGAGACTTCAATGCTTTGGCCGGAAAAGGCTTCATTCGGCACATTTACGGCGGTCACTTGCAGATCGGTTAACGTTTGCACCGTGAATGACCACACCAGGCTGGCGGTGGCGCCGTCGATGTTTTTGGCAATGACTTGCCATTTGAATTTTGCGCCAAAGGGCAGCGCATTTACTATTTGGAAGCTGGGGCCGGTCAAGTTTGCTGCTGTTGGAGTTGCGGGGCTCTTGCCGGTATCCGGCCAGAGGAAGAGATCATAGCTGCGGCCGGCCGCGGCAGCCAGCCAGGACAAACGCGGCTTTTCAAAGACCTGCGCTTCGCCATCGGGCGGATTGGGCTTGCTCACCAAACCGGGAGGCTGAGGTTCCAGAGGGTTGACGGTGGAATTGGAACCAAGCGTCCATTCACCAATGCTGCTCACGTTCGTCGCAGTAAGCGTTTTAGCAAGCGCATTCAACTCAGTGGCAACGACTTGCCACTGAGCTTGTGGGCTATTGCGGCGCAACAACCGCAACGCATTGGGATCGACAATGCCGTTGAGCGGATCGTAGTTGATGATCAAACGCGCGGAAAAATTAGCCGCGGTTGGCGAGGCTTCGATACCCCAATAAACATTTTTCGCCAGCACCGCAATGCCGGAGGGCAAGTCACCGCCCGGACCAGTGCCATAGCGCCGAATAGCAACCACTGCGCCTTTGTTGAGGGTGGAAAAATCCAGGGTGACGAAGCTTTGCTCGCTCGGTTCATCGAAAACCGTAGCCGGGCTGTCGCCAGGCCTGAAGTTGCGGGTGACGAGGGCGGCATAATTCGGCGCAATGGCTTGACTCGGCACGTTATCAAAAAGCACGGCTGACAATACCGTATCTCGGCCAGTTGGCACAACCAATGAGCGCACGTTGTTGGCCAAGCTGTCCAGCTCGAACACCCACTCGCCGGAAGGGTTGAGACCGTCGCCGTTGGGATCGAGGGCGAAGGCATAGCGAGCCGTTGCGCCGCCGGGTTGCAATACGGGCGCAGACCACACTGAATCGGCGTTGCTATCCGAGAGCAACGCATTTTGCTGCACATTGCTCCCAAAGAAATTCACCAAAGGCCGCATGCCCTTTTCCGGACGGAACAAGCCGAGGCGCTGCAGAGGCCGCATATCAAGATTGAAAGTGACCAGCGTGGGGCGATCCAAAACTGTGATGGTGACGGTGTCGCGCGCCGCGAGCGCGCCATCGCTAACCTGCAATTGAAAACCAAGTACGACGCCGGTGACGATCGAGGGCGCGATAAAAGTCGGCTGCGCCATCGCCGGATTATTCAAAGTTACGGCAACGCCGCTAATTTGCGTCCATTGAAAAGTGAGCGTTTGATTATTGGGGTCACTTGATCCCGTGCCATCCAACGTTACCAGCACACCGGCGGCAACGGTTTGATCGGGGCCAGCGTGCGCGACCGGTGACTCGTTAATATTATTCAGTACCGTGACCGTAACCAAATCCATATCCGCCAACATACCATCGCTGACCTGCAACCGAAAGGTGAGTGTTTGGTTGAGAAACACTGTAGGCGTCGTGAATGTGGTAACCGCGTTGTTGGGATTATTCAGCGTCACTGCCGGACCGGCGGTTTGCGTCCAAGCGAAAGTTAACGGCGCGTTTTCGGGATCACGGGAGGTACGGCCATCGAGCGTGACGACGACATTTTCACCCACGGTCTGATTGGGGCCAGCTTCGGCCACAGGCGGCAACGGTTCCGGCGAAGGTTCTTGGTTGAGCCACGGTGAGAAAATGAGGATGCCGGTGGTGCCGGTTTGGGTGTTTTCTTCATCATCGAAAACCCTGGCATCGATCGTGGCGCTATCGGTTGCCGACCAGAAATTATTCTGCGCCAAAATTGTGTTGGTGGTGGCATTATAGAGCTGGTAGTCGGCATTGTTGTAGATCGCATTGAAGCCGGGGTCGGTAAGCGTGCCCAGGTTTGGCGCTCCCCGAGCGATGTGAATACCGCGGTTGTTGCCGATGACTCTGGAGTTGCGAACACGCGATAAAGTGCCATCGGTAAAAATGCCATTGCCACCACACGAAAAAATTGAGACCGCCGTTAAGTTCGCGGAAGTGGAGCTTTCCTGGCGAAAACCATCCGCTTGCACTTCGTTAATGCGGACATCAGCCAAGGCGCCAACACTATTGGCACTGCTCAACCAAAAGCCATGTGCCACGCGGCCACTGGCAGTGTTACTGATTTTGTAAATGGTACTGCGACGTAAAGTCAGGCTTGCAGCGCCGCTGGTGGTTATGGCCGAGCCCGTGCCGGTAGCCTGATCACCGGCAGCTTCGATGACACAATAATCGAATGTTCCTTGACCCGAAATCGTAATCCCCCGCCACTGGCCGCCGGCTTTGATGGCATCATCACTGGTGAACACAATGCTGTCTGCCACTGATCCAACGGCCATCAAATTCCCTTGAATGGTCAATCCGATCGTGGAGCCAATTCCTTCCACCACTACTCCCGGAGCAATCGTCAAGGTTCTGCCGGCAGAAAGCGTGGTGGCGCCTATTAGATCAGTATTCATCTCCCAAGCCATATTTTGATCAATCGTGCCGCTGATGCCCAAACCCGCAATGCCATTGCCAGAAATAACATTGCCGCGGATCTCAGGGGACTTGCCACTGGAATTCACCCGCACGCCATAGCCGGCGTTGTTGTGAATGTTTGTGGCCGTTACAGAAGAGACCTCGACGCTACTACCGGAGGTGGAAAACTCCAAGCCGTCGTTGCCGTTGTTTCGGATTTCACACGCCGTCACGATAGCCGCGGCGTTAAGCTCCACCCGGATGCCGTCTGTTTCTACTTCTTCAATTCGTGTCTCCATCACCGTCGCTGATGAGCTATTCCTAATCCATAAGCCATACGACACGCGGTTGCTGGTATTGATGATCTTACGAATAACGCTATGGCTTATGCTGACTGCCGATGATGAGCCTTCGATGCGAATGCCAGAACGATCAGCGGTGCTGTTGTTGCTACCAGCCGCTTCTATCACACAATAGTCCAATGTCCCTCGGCCACCCAAGAACTCGATCCCATCCCATTGCCCGCCGGCTTTGGTCGGCTTATTGCTGGTGATGAGAATACTGTCCGCAGCAGTTCCAATAGCGTTGAGCGTGCCGCGCACCGTAATCGCAAAGTTCGCCTGCTCGACATTCACCACCACACCCGGTTCAATGCGCAAGCTGTCGCCGCTGGGCACCGTCACCGAACCCACGACGAGGTAGGGACTGCCGGCTTTGCGCCACACGCCGGTCTGGTTGCCGCTGACCGAGGTTTGGGCATGGACGTCGGTGTTGCTCAAAGCTAAGAGGGCGAGGCTCACCAAGACAGTGATGCGAGAGATCTTATTTAAAGTGTTCACTTGAAAACACCTCCGTGTATTTGCGGCACGTGTGCAAAATCGCATTTATTCATTCGGCGATCAGTTTTCGTTTGAAGAAGACGAGATTTAAGTATGGCAAATTCTAACGCGCGTTACTCGTCTTGCCCGAGGTGGGGCAATCTGCAGCGACATAGATCGAGTCCTTTTTGAACAGACTCCCCGCAATGCCACAGATTTGAGGCACTCGATTTTTGCCCTTCAGAAAACCACCGGCGGGGTTGATCGGGTCTTGCAGATTATCCGGCACTCCCACCTCAAAATGCAGATGAACACGCGCCCGCACGGAATCCAACCCCATGCTTCTTCTAACGGCATTGACAGAGTCGATCAAGGCTTGTTGTATGGGGTTGTGATCGCATGCCACTTGCGCGCGGCCCGGTGAACCTCGCGTCGAGCCAACATCTCCCTCCACACCAAGAAAGGTGCCGGCAGCCACTCTCTGACCGACCGAAATTCTGGCAATTTTTGTCACCGAACCGGTTTGGAAATGGCTGTATTTCGTCCATTCACCGTTGGAATGCTCGATCCAAACGTAATTATTGCATGCGCCACAATTTGTGACCTCGGGAATGGAACAACTCGCCGTATGACGATCTTCGATAAATCGAACCGTGCCCGCCGCGGCCGCAACGATCCGGTATGGTGGCATGCCACGAACGCCGATCAAGTCGACGCGATCTTCCGGGTCATGCGTCTTATGATCCTGCGCTACTTTAATTTGGGTGTTATTGGAGTAAGGTATCCGATACCGGCCCTTGGAAAGGTTTGACGAGCAGCTAAGGGACAATGTCGTCAGCGCGCTAATCAGAAAAACAAGAAACTTCTTCTGCATATTTCCCTCTCATTTGTATAGGTGTAAACCATCACTTTCTTATTAGCAAATAGCTGTATCATCTTTGGTTGTGCAACTTAGCCCAACTATCGTGCCGCTTCCATTATCAAACCAAACAGCCCTTTAAGTTATATCGCTCAAAGGGCTGTTTTCGCAGCGTTAAAAGAGAGTATTCAAAACGCTCAGTCGGTACGGAATGCCAACGCAATTTTGGTATTTTCTACCAAATCTTTGGTGACGAATACCAAAACTTATTTGGGATTTTTGAACTCATTCGGATCAATCCCATGCTTCTTCATCAGCTTGTGAAAATTGCTCACGTCCACGCCGGCGATTTGCGCGGCTTGGCTGATGTGGCCGTGCGTGGTTTGCAGGCAGTCAATGATGAAATTCCGTTCGGCTTTTTCTGCGGCGCGCTGTTTGGCGGCGGTCAATGTCGAAGTTTTGGGGATCGGAGAATTTGAGGTCGCTGCTTCGGAATAAACGCTGGCGGGAAGGTGACGCGGTTCGATGAAGTTGCCTTCCGCCAACGCCGGTCCGCGCTCGATCAGGTTCTCCAGCTCGCGCACGTTGCCGGGGTAGTCATGCGCGAGCAGAAGGGCTTCGGTTTCGGATGCGAGACGAATGCCATCTTTCTTGTAACGCTGACTGTACTTCTTCAAAAAATGTTTGATCAACAAAGGAATATCGCTGCGGCGCTCGCGCAGCGGTGGGATCTCGAGATCGATGACGTTCAGGCGATAAAATAAATCCTCGCGGAATTTGCCCTCGCGCACCAGCGTTGGCAAATGGCAATTGGTGGCGGCAATGACGCGAACCTCGCAGCGCTGCAACTTGGTGCTGCCCACCGGCGCATATTCGCCGCTTTGCAGCACCCGCAGCAATTTCACCTGCATGGCTGGCGACATCTCGCTGACTTCATCGAGAAAAATGGTGCCGCCATCGGCGCGGGCGAACCAGCCGGTTTTGTCTTTAATAGCGCCGGTAAAAGCGCCGGCCACGTGGCCGAACAATTCCGACTCGATCAAGCTTTCCTGAAACGCGCCGCAGTTGAGGGCGACAAAGTTTTTTTCTTTGCGCACGCTGTTGAAGTGCAGGGCACGCGCGATCAGCTCTTTGCCCGTGCCGTTTTCGCCATGAATCAACACCGTGGCTTCGGAGTCCGCGATTTGCGCCACGGTTTGCAGTAGCCGCAACATCGTCGGATGCTGGCCGATGATGGCTTCAAAATCATAGCGCTCGCGCAGTTGCTGTTCGAGCGTTTGCACCCGCGTCACGAGAGTTTTGCGTTCCAGTGCCGCATATGCGGCAAATGAAATGAAATCTGCAAAGTTTTTCGCGAAATCGCAGGTCTCCGGCTCGAACGCGCCCTCCACCGTGCGGTTGTCGAGATAGACCAAACCGAAGGTTTTGTCCTCGTGCACCAACGGCAGACAGATGACTGAAAGAATTTTCAAACGCACCGCGCTTTTGCTTTGCGCGAGCGTGGGGTCGGTGAGCACGTTGCCGGAACAAATCGCTTCGCTCGTTGTTCGCACGCGCGCGATGAGCGTGCGGCTGATCTCGAATTTCGGATTTTGAATATCTTCTTTGGTGAGATGGCGCGCCGTCTCGAAGAGAATTTGCCGCTCCGGTCCAAACAGAATGATCATGCCGCGTTCAGCGCCGGTGATTTCGATGGCGCTGTCCATGGCTTGCTGCAACAGGCGGTTGAGATCGGTTTCCGCGAGCAGGCGGCGGCCGAGGTCGAGGAGTTTCTGGTGCATGGGATCGAAAACGAAAATGTTTTTTTTAGTCTGTCACGTTGCGAACGAAGCAACAACCCTATAAGGGTGCAATGTTTATAGAGTGAGGCTTTACAAATTGTTGAAACGCCGTAGGCGTGACATGTGAAAAACACTATCGGGTAATCAACAAGCTAACATGCCACCGCGATGCGGTTGAAGAAAAAATATTACGAATAGTTATAAACATTTCACCCCTAACGGAGTTTTCGAATAGGTTGCGCTCACCGCACAATCTCCGCGAGATAGGTGTTGATCGACGCCCCATACGTAATAATCATATAGAGCCTATCGTCGACTACTCCGAATTGGCCACCTGGCCCAGGCAGGCTTCCAGGTTTGCGCGCCAACACCGGCTGAACCGCCAAGCTGGTGAGATCAAGCTCTAAAAACTCTGTTTTGAAAAAGTAGAGTTTACGACCATCCTGACTCCACGCGATCTTGCGAAGTACGCTGATTTCCGATTCAGCCTCCATGGCCAAATCGGCCTGCGAAAACCAATGCACGGTCCGTTGTTGTTTCTGAATAAAATCATAAACACACACGGCAGCATTGCCTTGCTCCGGATAGTTTTGAAAGAAAGCCAATTTGCTGGCATCGTGTGACCAAAAGCCGCGCGACTCATTGCCCGGCGTATTTGTAAGCTTTGTGGTTTCGCCGGTGTGCAAATTCATCAGCCAAAGATCGAATTGGCCGCTGCGATTGGATAAGAAACACAAGTATTGCCCATCCGGTGAATAAGTTGGCAGCCAATCGGCGCCCGGATGATCGACAATTTTTTCAGCCGTGCCGCCGTTTGCCGGCACACGCCAAATATCAGCACGATCGCCACCACCAGCGTCAAAAGCAATCCACTTGCCTTCGGCAGACCAAGCGGGGCTAAAAGCGTCTTGCTCATTATAAATGATTTGTTCATTTTGAGTAAGATAAGGAAAAAACGATAATGCTTTTGCGACCGGAACGGGGTTGTTCCAATGCCACCTGCTCACCATCAGGAGAAAGTGTGAATTCGACCAGTTCGGGCAACGGAGGAGACGCAATCCAGCGTTTTTCCCAGCGTACGCCGGGTGGTTCGGACAAAGGCATCCATTCCAAGCGTTCTTGAGATCGTGTGCTTTCAAATACCAGTCGATCTCCAATTCGATTGATACTCGGGTATCTGATGGGCGTGCCGGTGGTCATTTGGCGAAGCGATGAACCCAATTTCAGCGTGCGCGTATCAAGTTCCGCGCGCCAAAGATTAGTAGAGCCGTTCTTTTCGAAAAGAAAATAAATCGCGGCATCAGCTTGTGACCACATCGGCCATTTGGCCCAGCCACCGTAATTGGAAAGTTGCCGTGCTTCCCCAGTAGCGGCGGCAAGCAACCAGATTTCCCATAAGCTTCCGAAACCGCCGGCGCAAATAACCCATTTTCCATCTGGTGACCATGAGGGGCCTGCATAGAAACGGCCATTTTCGGGCGAGAGTTGGCGCAGCGTTCCATTCCCCATTTCATACAAGTAAACTGCGTTTCTAACGCCGACTTCGTTCCAATCTACGCGCGCGAATACGATATGGCGACCATCTGGCGACCATTTCGGCCAATAACCAAAATCGGTCAATTGGCGCGGCTGTTGCTGACCCTTCTCGACTAAAAAAATACCGTTTTGTGATGCCGCGCGGCATGAAACAACTAACTGGCGGCCATCGGGTGAAAGATCACCAAAACTATAGTCAGTGCTCGGCATTGAAAAGCTTAATAGGTGTTTTATTTCACTGGTATCCGGATGTTTGAGCCAGAGACTAAAGGTATCATAAGTTGCTTTTCGCCACGAGCCGAGTATCGCGAGTTTGTCATCGTTCCCAACGAAGAAAGGAGGGTACCTGCCATGAAAACGAGAAATCTCATGTACGTTGAGCTTGGGAATCTTACGCTTTTCTTTTTGAAGAAGGGATTCACGAAACAGAAAACCCATCACACTCGCGACGAGTACAAAGACACCGGCGGCAAACAACGTTGCCCGCCGGCGAAAGGATTTTTTCTCGCGCTGTGAAGCTGCATTCGAAATTTCAATCAACGCTTCGCGCAGCCGCGTCATGTCATCGTAGCGCTCATTTAAATTTTTGGCGAGGCAGCGCAGCACAATTTTTTCAATAGCGGGTGTAATGATCGTGGCAGAGCGAGGCTCACAAGATTTTTCGTAGTCCTCGCCCCTTGTGGGCGACTGCTTGAAAACGCCCCGCAAGTGGGCGGGACTACGAATACTGCGGGGAGACAGCGGCTCATCGCCCAAAATCGCCTTCATCGTCGCCAATTGCTCTTCGCGCCGAAACGGATGCACGCCGGTGAGCAGTTCAAACATCACCACACCGAACGCGAATTGATCGGCGCGGCCATCGAGGTTTTGCCGGCGAATTTGTTCCGGCGCCATGTAGGCCGCGGTGCCCGGCAACGCGCTGAAGGAGGTGCGGAGATGAGTCGCTAAATTTGCAAGATAAGTATCATCTATCTCGGATAAAATTTCCTTCGGCTGAAGGCCCTCAATTTTACTGTTCAACAATTTTGCCAAGCCAAAATCCATCACTTTGACAATACCCGCTGGCGTCAGCATGAGGTTTTCCGGCTTGATGTCGCGGTGAATGATGCCTTTCTCATGCGCCGCGGCAAGCGCGTCGCAAACTTGCCGGGCAATTTTTATCACTTCAGCTTCCGGCAACGCGCCGCGCTCGGCAAGGATCTCACGCAAGGTTTGGCCTTCGACGAATTCCATGACGATAAAATGCACGCCGTTGTCTTCGCCGATATCGTGGATGGTGCAAATGTTGGGATGATTCAGAGCGGAAGCGGCTTGCGCTTCGTAGATAAAACGCAGACGATTTTTTTCGTCTGGAATCAAATGCGGCGGCAGGATTTTGATGGCGACGGCACGCAGCAGGCGGGTGTCGTGTGCTTTGTAAACGATTCCCCTTCCGCCTTCGCCGAGCTTTTCTTGAATGGCGTAATGGCCTACCCGTGTACCGATCATGGCTCTCGATCTCAGTGCAATATGCCAGCTACCAGAAGTAAACTCGCCACGTCGGAAAAAATGAAAGCAAAACTCAATTCTGACCTCGCGCGCTCAGTATGGAAATGATGTCATTTCTCAAAGGGGATCATTAGAAAAGAGGGTCAAACATCCCAAAAAGAAGATAACCGAATTTTCGCTGAAAGCAAGAAAAATTTTATCCGTTTCACCACAGCCGGAATTTTGCTTGTTGACATTTCTGAAAAAGCTAAAAAGCCATAGAGATCAAGTAACATGATATGAAAATTCTTGATTTTTAAGTCATGAGGTAGTAAAGTACGGAGAAGCAAAAAAAGACGTAAAATGCCCCTTAACCGCTTCTTCTTTGCCCCTTCTGCCCCTTAAGAGTAAACACAAAATCACCAAATTATTTCCCGAGTACGATCTTCCCTCCCACCACTGTCATCGCCACTTTGACATCACGAATCTTCGCTGGATCAATCGTAAAAATATCATCCGATAACATCACAAAATCCGCCCACTTGCCGACCTCGATGCTACCCTTCTCTTTCTCAGCAAATTCAGCATACGCGTCGTTAATGGTGTAGCATTTCACCGCTTCGGCAACAGAGATTTTTTGCTCGGGTACCCAGCCGTCGGGATGGCCGCCATCCAACGTGCGGCGAGTGACGGCGGCGTAAATGCCTTGAATCGGGTCAAGCGGCGCTACAAACCAATCGGAACCAAAGCTCAAACTCGCGCCGGCATCGAGCAAAGAACGAAAAGCGTAGGTGGTTTTGCTGCGTTCGGCGCCGAGGCGTTTTTCGGCCCAGCGGCCATCGTCGATGCAGTGATAGGGTTGCATGCTTGGAATCACGCCGAGGGCTTTGAAGCGTGCAACGTCTTTGGGATGCAGATGCTGCGCGTGCTCAATACGGAAGCGGCGATCTTTCGGACCGTTCTCTTTTTCAACCTGCTCGTAAATGTCGAGCATTTCCGAATTGGCGCTGTCACCGATGGCGTGCACGGCGATCTGCAAGCCGGCCGCATCCGCCGCTTTCACGCGTTGGTGCATAATGCCTTCGGGAAACCAATCCGAAACATACGTTCCCTGGTTGGTTGAGTCATCCTCAAATGGCGCAAACATCAATGCGGTTGAAGAGCCGAGCGAGCCATCGACGAAACCTTTCAAGCCGCCGACACGCAGCCATTCATCATTCTTGACGGAATCTCGCATAGTAATAACGCGCTCCCAGGTGCTGATGGGGAAATAAGCGCGCACGCGAACCGTCAACGTGCCTTTGCTCCGCGCGCGTTCGTAAGCAGACCAGTCGTTCCAGCCGAGCATGTCGTGAATCGAAGTGACACCGACTTCGGCAGCATATTTCATGGCCGCCGCCAGGCATTCATCCAACTCTTCGGGAGTCGCATCAGGGATAACATTATAAACCAAACTCATCGCATCGTCTTTGAGAATGCCGGTCGGCTCGCCGGTTCTGGGATCTTTGATGATCACCCCGCCTTCCGGCTCGGAGGTATCAATAGTGATTTTGGCCTTTCTCAATGCGAGGCTGTTGGCGAGCAGCATGTGGCCGTCGGTGCGGTTGATGGCGACTGGATTGTTTGGCGTGACTTTGTCGATTAGTTGGCGCGTCGGCAACACGCCGCCAAAGGTGCGCTCGTGATCCCAGTTGCCGCCGGTGATCCAGCGCCCGGTTGGCAGCTTGTCGGCGTAAGCTTTCAAGCGTGCCAAAAACTCTCTCTCGTTTTGGCAATCACGTAAATCTATGGTGATCAAACTTTGGCCGCCGGTGAGAAAATGCGTGTGCGCATCGGTGAAACCGGGGACGATTCTTTTCCCGGCGGCATCAATGACGCGCGTGTCGTTGTCAATCCATTTTTCAATCTCTGCCCCGCTGCCGACCGCAACGAGCTTGCCGTTTTGCACGGCGAGCGCCTCAACCTCGGGTTGGTTGGGATTGACGGTCCAAATCTTGGCATTCTTCACAACCAGATCAGCCTTTTGTTGCCGGCTGCAAGCAGAAAATAGCACCAAAATGAAAAAGCCAAATAGGTAACGCATCTCCTCCTCCTTATTCTCGTGGTATTCGGCTACGCCCGCAGGGATTTACCGAATCGTTCGGATGTTTAACAGAGTTTTAAAATAATCAAATTGTTGGGAAAGTCAAGAGGAGCTTTATTATAAGGAAAAATCCCTTGACAAAATGAAGCGAATTTGATATAGTATAACGGGTACAAAAAGCGTTATGAGCACGAGTTTTAAATTTTTCTCGGGTAGAAAATTATGTCTTATCCAGCTAACGATTTGATTGATGCCGTCAAAGCGCTTCCTGTCGAACGCCAAAACGAAGTGAAAGAATTTATCAGTTTACTCGGCACGAGCGATGAAATCATAGCAGTCGCCTTAGATTGGATCACCGAGCGTTTGCCGGATCGTTATTGTGCCGGAGAACCTCGCTTTGACGTCCAAAGGTTCATCTGGTGTGTTCCCGTGCTTCTATCATATCCGAGCGGAAAAGGTGGCGTCGTTGGCGAGATAACGGTTGACGGGCGAACGCATGAAATCAGCAGCCACACACCGCTTGAAGAGCTTCATGATCGCGGCCTCGAGCTTGCTCATGAACTTTTCCATGCCAACTAAACCTCCTTTCTTTTCTCAACAAGCTGAACACTCTTGTGCAGTTGCTTGCTTGCGAATGGTCCTTGCAACTTTTGGAATTGAGCGAAGTGAAGAAGAGCTGTGCCTTTTTTGTGATTGTGGAATCCGGGGGACGGATGCGTTAAAATTGGTTGATGCCGCTCGACAATTGGGATTAACGGACACGCGTAAATACAATCTAACTTTTGGCGAATTAATTGTAGAGCTTGATCAAGGTAAGCATCCAATTGTCTATGCCCAAACGCAAATCAAGGGTTTTCAATTTCCCACCAAACATGCTTTTGTCGTACTCGACATTTCTCCGGACATGGTAACAGTGCTTGATCCTTGGGAGGGTGAACGCCAAATAACAAGAGCTCAATTTGAGCATGACTGGCAACTCATGCGAGGTCTCACTATCCTGTGCCAAAAATAAAAAATGGCGCGAAGCATTGTCCACGCCACTTTTGCTGAAATTTCCACCCCCCTCAAATCTTGCAACTCCCACCCTTCCAAGTTTCCATTACCACTTTGACCGCACAACTTCCGTCAATTCGCCGGATCAGCCGGTGTGTTCGGGTTCGATGTGCGTTCGGCATCGGGATATGGCAGCCAGTTGCGCGTGCGGCTGCGCGTTGCAGCCGGGGTTTCAGCGCCGGGCTTGCCGAAGCGCCGCGTGTCGCCCCAATGCAAGCCGGTCACGAATAACTCGTAGCCGCGTTGAATATAGATCTCATCCAAAATCGCCTGTTGCGTTGGTAGATCAGTGGCTGTTTTGGCTGGCAAATTGGCGCCGAGGCCCGCAGCATCCGTAGTCTTCGTGCGCACTTTGTTAAGCTCAACCAGCGCGTTGGTGAGATCGTTCTGCCGCGCGTAAGCTTCGGCTTTGATGAGAGTCACTTCCCCGGGCAAGTAAACAAAATACGGCGAGTTGTCCGCGCGATATTGCACGAAATCATCCACCGGCGTGCCGAGGAATGATCTCTCATTTAGCGTGCCTTCCCGAGCCCAGAAAGCCACTCGTCCATCGCCGGCCTCGGCATTCAGGCGAAAACTTTCAACCGGCTTGTAATACGTAATGAGCACGGTGAGCA
>JBOHQZ010000082.1:0-13566 GCA_050732275.1 bacterium | reverse complement strand
AGTAAGGTGAAATTGTGAACACCGTCGGCGTTTTCCCGGCCGGCAAAATCATTTATAGCGAGCCGGTGAATCAGCCGACGAATGCTCGCGCTACTACGAGGTTGGCATCCCACGGACGCAGCCAACGACATGTAATTCGCCAAGAACCAGTAGGAGTTTTTCAACAAAAATCCCGAACGCGGGATATTCAATGCGGGATTTGCATCACGGTGTGCCCGATGGAGGTGCTGAAGTTTGGGGAGCGTTCGTAGGAGTGCAACCGAATGCAGATAGAAAAAATCAAAGGTCATTGAATATACTTGACACCAAAGCTGAATGGCAAAGGGCTGGGGCAGACGTTCAAGTATTGCTTCATTATAGTCTGCTTCAGCCCTGCCCTCTGCTGAAAGAAAAGTTCAGGCTAAAGTCACACGATGAAATGGTTAAAGATATAGAGAATTGCAGCGGTGAGTAACACCGCTCTGAAAATAGGCCTGAAAAATGAAGCAATGCGTTCGAGCTTCTCTTCGGATTTTACTCGCTCAATTTCAGCTTCAATTTCAACAGCGGACTTTTGCTCAATAATTTGTTCCATGATCATACCCTCATTGATTAAAGCAATCTTGAATCAAACGAACCAAATTTTATCCTCCAAAATCCTGAAGTTGGATCATCAAGATCACGCGCCAGATGAAAAAGATAGGTAATAGATAGCGTTGTACAGCCTAGAATATAATCGCTCAAGTACGCATATTTGAAAATAAGCCAAAAGAAACCCCATAGCCAAGCAAAAGAGAATAAAATAAAAATCAACCAAATATGAAAAGGAATTTTTTGCTCGAGCAGATCAAAACGATCACCGCGTGCATCATAGACCTCATTGTACTGATGGATCAACTCGGATTTTAAAGAATCATGTACTTTATCACTCGTTATCAAGTTTCCGACACATTCACGAATCTTTCTAATCTTTTGGAGAGTTACAAGATTCGTTCTGTAGTCTTTGGCTCTCAGTTTACGAATACAATTGACATACCCTTCTACTGTAATCATGAGTTGAGTACTTAGATCATTATTACCGAACAATCGTCCTGTTTGCACGAGGAGCGTTAGTGCATCCGCTTCCCGATCTATAGTAGAGTTTATCCTATTATATTTTCTCCAAGCTTGACTAACGATCAAACTCAGTGCAAGTGTATAAAATACTGCGTACCATTCAATAAAACTGCGGAGAAGGTCTTGATCTTGATCATCCGGAGGTTTGCCAAGTTTTCTGCTCAACCATATCATTAAAAGCAAGAGACTGACAAAGACCACGACATCACATACAGCTTTAAAAAATTCCAATATTATCTTTAGGAAGAGTTTCCAAAGAGTTTTGGCCTTTATAGT
Organism: bacterium; assembly: GCA_050732275.1. GTDB lineage: Bacteria > Zhuqueibacterota > Zhuqueibacteria > Zhuqueibacterales > Zhuqueibacteraceae > Zhuqueibacter. The sequence goes on along the minus strand of JBOHQZ010000082.1, from coordinate 12,195 downwards.
AATTAGTGCCCATAACGGGCGAAATCTGGACATTAATTCCATAAATTCCTCCTCGAATGATTAACCCACAAAGTGAGCTTTATGGAGTTTTAAAATCATTTCGATAGAAAATCCAACCACAACCAATTCATGACACTTCGGCGTCCCTCCCAAAATCAAAAAAAAGCGTGCGAGGAGAAATTTGGAGAGTTACGTCTAAAGGGCGTCGAGACCTAAATCCGACTTTTCCGTTAAAACATGCTTCAAATCATTGCGCGGAACCACCAAAATATTGTTGCAAAATATAAATAAATATTTCGGTAAAGTCAAGAATTTTGATCGGAAAAATGGTGAGGTGGTGCTGAAATAGATGAACGGGTTCAAAGAGAACGAATAGATTCCGGTTTCAAAAGACACTACATTTTATCTTCAACTCAATGCCTTTTTAAAACCCTCTGCACCGCCTCCCATACCTCCTCAACCCCCAATTGCTTCATGCAATCGTGCGTCACGATTTTGCACGTTACGCCGTTGCAGCCGAGACAGGGCAGGCCGGTTTTCACGACGGTTTTGTGGCCGTCGCCCCACGGACCTTGCAAATCCGGATGGGTCGGGCCGTAAATGCCAATCACTCGTGTACCCATCGCCGCGGCCAGATGCAACGGGCCGGAGTCGTTCGAAATGAGCAGAGTCAATCGCGATAGGAGCGCGGCTAATTGCTTGAGATTGGTTGATGGCGCCAGCAAGGACGGCGCTTGCATTATCTGCCCAATGGTTTTTACTTCTTCCAACTCACCCGGTCCCCAGAAGAGCAGCACCACGGCATTCAACTCGCGGTGCAAGCGGTCGCCGAGTTGGGCAAAATTTTCGAGCGGCCAGCGTTTGGTATACCAGCCGCCGGAGGCATTGAGGCCGATGACCAGACGATCCTCCAAATTATTTTCTCGCCAAAATTGCGCTGCAAAACTTTCACTCGCTGCATCCACCGTCACGTGGAGTTGGCGCGAGACAATCGGAATTTGCAGTGCGCGCAGCGCATCCAAATTGAACTCGACTTCGTGAACGCGATCGCCGCGCGGTTCGACTTTGAGGTTGTAAGCATATTTCCGTCCGCGAAATAGAAACCCGACTCGCATGGGAGCGCCGCTCAACCACGTGAGCACGGCGCTGCGGGGATTGCCAAACAGATCGAACACCGCATCATAACGGCGCCGACGTACTTGCTGGATGAGCGCCCGGCTCGCGCCTTTTTGTTTGCGATCCAAAACTAAAACTTCGTGAATCGCCGGATGCCCTTCGATAATAGGCGCGCACGGTTTTTCAGTGAGAAAATCGATCTGCGCCTGCGGGAACGCCTGCCGCAAATTTTCCAGCACCGGCGTGGCGAGAATCACATCGCCGATCGCGCGCAATTTGATGACGAGTATTTTATGGAAGGGCTGCATGTTAATGAATATATCTTAAACAATCTTTTATCAGAAAACAAGCAAAAGTGTAATGGGTCAGTTACAGGTGGAGTAGCGCAGACATCTTGTCTGCAGTCAGGATGACTGCGCTACGTTTTCCACCCATAAGTGAGGCATTACGCAAAAGTCAAATAGTCCTAAAATTCTTTTACCCATCGCTTGCTTCTCCCACCGGCATTTTTTATATTGATTCTGTCTTCTCTTGATAACATTGAATGTTAGAAAAACTCATTATGAAACTAAGCCGCTATTTTATCGTTTTAGGTTTGGCGCTCGTTCTCGCTGCGGCCTTTTTTATGAGCTGTAGCCGCTGGTTCAAGCCCGCCACGCCGCGACTCGCCATCGTCATTGTGGTGGATCAAATGCGCTACGATTATTTCGTGCGCTTCGCCGGATTGTTCTCCGGCGGCTTGGCCAAACTCTGGCGCGAGGGCGCGGTTTTCACCAACGCGCATCACGATCACGCCAACACCGAAACCGCGCCCGGACACGCGACGCTGCTGACCGGCTCATATCCTTCGCATCACGGCATCGTCGCCAACGATTGGCGAGATCGCCAAACCGGCCGCAGCATTTATTGCGTCGACGACAGCAACAGCACGCTGGTGCAATCCGGCGATCATGCGGCGAACAATGCAACTACGGCGGTTGGAAAAAGCCCGCATCGTTTGCGGCGCCACACCCTCGGCGACTGGCTCAAGGCGAAATTTCCGCGCGCCAAAGTCATCAGCGTTTCCGGCAAAGACCGCTCTGCCATTCTGATGGCCGGCTTCGAGGCCGATGCCGCGTATTGGTTTTATGCGCCAATTGGCGGCTTCGTCAGCTCGCATTATTATCTCGCCGCCTTGCCGGCGTGGGCGGCGCAATGGAATGCGGAACACCACGCCGATCGCTATTACGGTAAAGCCTGGGAGAAATCGCATCCGGAAAAGGATTATTTTGTCTCCCGCGAAGATTTGTTCAACGCCGAGGGCGACGGCGAGCACACCACCTTTCCGCACGAATTTGCCGCCGCCGACACGGCTGCAGCCGCGGCCAATGCCATCGACAGGCGATTTTATGATTGGCTCGCTAACACACCCTTTGTCGATGTGTTGACTTTGGAGTTTGCGCAACAGGCGATCCAAGCCGAGCGGCTCGGTGCCGACGAGACGCCGGATCTTCTGCTCATCAGCCTGAAAGCCACCGACGCCGTCGGCCACAGCTACGGCCCGCTCAGCCAGGAGAGCGAAGACAATCTGCTGCGTCTCGATGCCGAGCTGGCGCGTTTCTTTGAATTTCTCAAAAAACAGGTGGGATTGGAAAATTGCCTGATCGCCCTGTCCGCGGATCACGGCGTGCTGCCCCTGCCGGAAGAATTGCGCCGCCGCGGATTCGAATCGGCGCGTATATCGCAGGCAGAAGCGATCGACGAAGTCAAAAGCGTGGAAGGCGAAATGCAGCAGGAATGGCAAACGAACCGCCGCATTCTGCGTTCGTGGTTGTGGGACGTCAATCTCGATTATGCCGTGGCGGATAGCCTCGGTCTGGCGCATGCCGGGTTTCGCGCGACGGTCGCGGCCAAGCTGCGCTCGCTCTCTTTTGTTAGCGACGTGTTTACCGCCGACGAGCTGAGCGCGACCGACGGCGCGTCACGGGAGTATTTGGAAAAACAGCGCCACTCCTTTTATCCTGGCCGCTCGCCGGATTTAACGATGCAAATCAAGCCTTACTATCTCGTCAGCCGCAATTTGCAAGGCACGACGCACGGCAGCCCTTACGATTATGACTCGCACGTGCCGATGATTTTCTGGGGCGAACGCGTCCAGCCTGGCCGGATCGACAGCCCGCACAAAACGGCCGATCTTGCTCCCACTTTAGCGCATTGGCTTGATATCGCTCCGTCATCCGCCAATCATATAAAAGGAAAGGCCGAAAGCTCGGCGCCAATCGAAGCTGGAGTTGATGGTGAGGTTTTGATGATGGCAATTAAAAGATAAATCGTTCGTAGTAGCGCCTTCAGGCGCCGAGCGTTAGAATAGAGAAAAGCTTCAATTTAAATTATACAAAATTTTGTGCCAACGCCAACGTTTCACGCCTACCCCGACCCCGCTTCGCTTCCTTAATTTGCTTTTGATGCGGGGCGGAGAAGGCGAAACTACAAGTTAAATACGATGCTCAACAAAACCGTTCGTCCTCTCGCGGAATTTTATCGCCTCTTCGCCAGCGGCATAACACGCGCCGAGATCGAGCGTTTTTTCAAAATCGACACGCGCGGCATGTACGCATTCTACGCGCGCGCCATGCAGCGGCCGGCCGCGGGAGAGAAAAAGTGGAAGCGCGTGCTGATTTTCTGCCGCAACCTCTTCGTGGCGTTTTTGCTCAAGCTGCCGCCGGCGCGCCGCCTGTTCTATGCCGTCGCCATCATGCTCTTCGCCCTGGCCTTGATCAATAGAAATTGGTGGGATGCCTTTTATTCCGTTTTAATCCTGAATTTTTTGCTGGCGCTGGAGCTGGCGGACAAGCTGATCACCAAGGACGAGCTGGAGATCGCCCGCGAGATTCAACTGAGCCTTTTGCCCAATCGCGCCGCGCCGATTACCGGATTCGAGGTGGCCACCTTCAGCGACGCAGCGAAGAGCGTCGGCGGCGATTATTACGACTTCGTGCCATTGGCCGACGGCAGCGTTTTGGTCGTCATCGGCGACGTTTCCGGCAAAGGTATTTCGGCGGCGCTCTATATGGTGAAAGTGCAAACCATGCTGCAAATGTTTGCCAAGTATTCGGCCGAGCCGTGCGAGCTGCTCGACCGTTTGAACGCCCAACTTTATCGCAGCCTCCGGCGCAATTATTTTCTCACCATCGCGCTGGCGCGGCTTCATCCCACCGGCGAAATGGCGCTCTGCCGCGCCGGACACACGCCGGCGCTGCTTTTCGATAGCGAGAAAAAACATTGCGAGTGGCTCGAGCCGAAAGGCCTGGCGATCGGCCTTGAGAACGGCCAGGGTTTCAGCAACAAACTCGAAGTGTTCAACCGCGCGCTCAAGCCCGGCGATCTCTTGTTGCTTTTTACCGACGGCGTCGTCGAGACCGCCAATACCGGCTTGGCCGAATTTGGCGAAAACCGTCTCGCGCAAAGTCTCGCCAGAAACTCACAGGCCCCGCCGGAGAGCATCAAAGCCGTTCTCTTGCAGGAATTGACGATCTTTCGCAACGGCGCCGAGCTGCGCGACGACACGACGTTCGTTGTGCTCAAACGAACGTAAGCCAGTCGGCCCGGCTGGGATGAGAATCGTGAGTACAATTCAAACGCAGACATGCTCGAAGCCGCGTCTCCAAAAAACAAATGGGGGTGGATATTTCTCATCGTTCTGGCCGCAATTGTTTTGCGGTCGCCTGCCTATTTCAATCCCATCATCGATGAAGACGAAGCGTGGTATGCCACCGTGGCGCGTGTCATCAACAACGGCGGTTTGCTTTACCAAGATGCCGTCGATTTAAAACCGCCTTTGATCTTTTATTTTTACGCCTTTTCTTTTGCCGCTTTCGGCGATGACTTGCGCACTCTGCACGGCGTGACGGTTTTTTGGGTGCTGGGCACCGCACTCATCATTGCGCGTATCACCTCACGCCTCACCCAGCAAGCAGAAGCGCCCTACTTGTCAGCCTTGCTATACGTTCTTTTCACCCCCACCTTCGTGCCACAAGCGCTGGCAACGAACGGCGAAATTCTCATGAATTTGCCTCTCGCTTTGAGCGTTTTTTTGTTTTTAGAATCCGAGCCGCCTTTGAGTTCCAGCCTGGTTAGTTTTTCGCAGACTGGCAGTCTGCGCTACGCTTTTCTGAGCGGTATCTTTTGCGGCCTTGCCTTTTTGTTTAAATACCAAAGCGGCGTTCTCTTGGGTGTGCTGCTGGCTTATCTTCTCGTGATCAAGTCTTGGCACTCTCGCCGCTGGCCCCCAAAAGCTGAATTTGTGCAATGCCTGCTTTTGATCGGGGGATTCGCCGGTGTGCTCGTGGCACTGTTCATGGTCTTTTATTATCTTGGCAATTGGAAAGGCTTTTATTTTTGGGGTTGGCAATACAATTTTGTTTTTATATCTGATTTCACCTGGGCATATTTTTTCAAGCGCTTTTTCGATTTCACCCCGAGATTTGTAGCGGTCTGGTTCATTTTGTGGATTTTCGGATTTGCGGTGGTCAAGCGGGCGCTGCGGAATCCGCGTGAAATTTCCGGTGGCCAGCATCTTGTTATCCTCTGGCTTGCCGGCTCCGCGCTCGCGGTGTGCATCGGCGGCAAATTTTTTGGACATTATTATATCCAATTGCTGCCGCCATTAACCATTCTCGCGGCTGTATCTCTCACCGTGTGGTGGCGGGCAAACGGCAATGTAAAATATGCCAAATGGCGGCGCGCCGCCGTACGCGTTGGCATTTTTTTGCCGCCGATAATTTACCTGGCAACAAATTGGCAGGAGGAACAAAAACGCATGGAGGGGGAGAATCGATACTTTCAAAATCTCGCGGCAGAAGTGCGGAAGTTGAGCGAGGAGGGGGAAAAGATTTTTGTCTGGGGCCGGATGCCGGAGCTTTATTATTTTTCGCAACGCCTGCCGGCTTCACGTTTTATCACCAGCAACTTCGTCGTCGGCATGAACACGTACAATTACAAAGACCGCACCGCCCGATACGATCACGCCATGGGGTCGCGAATGTCGGATTGGCTGTTAAACGATCTTGCTGCCAATCGCCCCCAATTGATCATCGACACCTCGCCGCAAAATTTCCGGCAATATGGAAAATATTCGCTTGCCGGAATGGCCCTGTTGCAAGACTTCTTGCAGAAAAATTATCGTTTAGCTAAAACGATTGACCGCCTGGCAATTTACAAAGCTAAGTTTTAATTCTTTTGTCGTGTCGTTATCTATCACGTGGTTTGCCTGTTAACCGGCCAACCAGCTAACAGGCAAACCGTCCAACCGGCTTTACATCCACGGCTCATCTGCCGTCGGCCCGTAGATCGACGGCACCTTGCCGCCAGCCATGCGCAGATAAACCGAGAACTGGCCGCGATGATGCACTTGATCCATCATGATCATCCACAGCACATCGGCTTTCCGGAAGTCGCCCATTTGCTTCGGCCCAATGGGAAATTTGATCATGCTGTTGTAATCGGCTTCCGAAAGCGACTTGACTTTGCCAGCCATTTCTTTTTGCGAGCTTTCAAAAGCCGCCAGAATCTCCTTCATCGTCGCCGGCGGCTTCGGTTTTTGGCCGCCCATTTCAAGCTGGCCTTTGACGACCATACCGATGAAGGCCAGCTCTTCCACAAACGTCCACGCCAATTCACGCGCCGAGCGTGAACGCTCGTGCGGCTTGAAATCGAGCTTGTCGGCGGGATACGCTTTGAGAACCTTCAATGTGGTTTGAAACTCCCGCTCCCAGCTTTGTAGGTACATCTCCTTTTCCGTCATGGCAAACTCCTTTCGATAAGTGTTGTGAAGTGGGGTTGATTCCAACGCCTCATACTCTTGCTCGCGTTGAAAAGTTTCTCAAATCGAGCAAGAGTAAAAGTACGAGTATGATCATAAGAAGTTGTATAGTTTTCCGCGGCCGTCTTAAAGTCCGCGGTGTTCTGTGAGTCCGCGGTCGTCAGTTACTTCTTCCGTTCCAAAGTGAAGGTCATCGGCATGTCCTTGCCGTCTTGACGATAAGTCCACACTTGCGTCATGTGGTCCTTGTCTTGGAAATTCATGGCGAGACTGTGCATGTGTGCATCAGCCGGCTTGGCCATGTTGGTCGCATCGACAAAAGTGAAGTTGAGATTTTTGATCTCGCCTGCCGGAACTGGCGCACTCATGCGGGGTTGATTGCCCACTGCACAATAGTGGGTCATCATCAGCTTGTCGCCATTGAGATGATAAACGGTGACCATGCTCTTATCCGTTCCAGGCGCGATAGTCTCCATAACGCTGTGGCCGCCGGAAACGAGTTGATAGGACACAGTAACAGGACCCTCGGGACTTTGTCCCTGCCATTCACCCACGAGTGATTTGAGCTTTTCAAAGCCGGGCGCGGCCTTGCTCTGCGCCAAAACCACATTCGTCGCCAATGCGATGACGGTGAGTGACAAAAGAATGGAAATAAACCGTTTCATTGTGTTACTCCTCCTTTCAGATGATTGGGATTAAAACGTAACGCAGACTGCCAGTCTGCAAAGCCAAATTAGTTGGCAAAAATAAAACGTAAAAAGCAGTATTATAAAAATTCTCATCCAGAAAAATGCGGTCCTGGCGCCTTGCCTTCGGCATAATTCTTCAGACGGTGCATAAGCTCTCCCCAAGTTGAATTGCAAGTCGCGAACCAGCCCTCGGTTGAACGCCAATTCGCATGCGCAAAGCGAAGCTCGGTGAAATTATTGTTGGGCCGCAGTTCCCAAACGAGGCGCGTGCCGATCCATTCATCCATATCTCCCAAACATTCCCAGACGACGCGTTGATTGGGCTTGAGCTCCGTCACCCGCATGCGAAATACGGTGGCGCGATTGTTAAAGCCAAATTCGGCGATGCTGCCAACTTCCGGTTTTGCCACGCTGTCGCTGGTCCACCAGTTTCTCAGGCCTGTATCGATGGTCAAAGCTTCGTAAACTTTTTCAGGTGCGGCCTTGATTTGAATTTGATGAAGCATGTCTGCCATTTTCTTATTCTCCTTGATTTCAGTCAAACATTTTAGCCAATTGGCCGAGGCAACCCGCCCAGCCTTGATTGTGCTTATCGCGTTGTTCAACGTTCGGGAAAAGCTCGTGCGTCAGCACCAATTCCGTTGACGCACCATGATCGTGAAACTCCAATGTGACGAGCGTTTCCGGCATGTCTGAGCCTTCCCAGGTCCAAGTAAAAACCAGCTTCCGTGGCGATAAAATTTCGCGATACGTTCCAATTGCCACGTGCAAATTGCCATCTGGCGCTTTCATGGCAATGCGATATTTGCCGCCCACGCGCAAATCAACCTCAGCGGTGGGAACGGAAAACTCATCCGACGGTGCGCACCATTTTTTGAGCGCCTCTGGCTGCGTCCAGGCGCCAAAAACTTTTTCACAGGGCGCCCCAAAAGTGCGTTTGATTTGTAGGGTAGTTTCAGCAGTGGGATTCGTGGTGGCCATAAGATTTCCTCCTGTGTTTGTAGTGGCGTCTTTAGGCGCTCAAGGTACGAATCAAGCATTTTTTTAGGAGAGGCAAGCTGGACGCTTGAAGGCTTTACGAAGGACATTATTTTTCTAACCTCGCCTTTATCGGTTTCCAGTAGGAATCGTGCCAGCCTTGCTTGATGCTCTCATGATGTTTGTCGGGTACTCCGCTCTGCGTAAAGGTCAGGCGCGTACCGCGTTTGATTTTTCCAAGTAAGCAGCAAGTGAATCGAGTTGTTTCTCCCAGAACATTCTGTATCGGCTGGTCCACAACGCTGCGTCCTGCATGGGCGTGGCAACCAGGCGGCAGAGATTGAACCGGCCTTCTTTCCGGCGTTCGACCAGGCCCGCTCGTTGCAGAATGCGTAAGTGTTTTGAAAGCGCCGGCAGCGAGATGTTGAATGGGGCAGCCAGCTCGGTTACGGAAGATTCCGTAAACGCCATGCAAACCAGCATGGCGCGGCGGGTGGAGTCGGCCAGCGCAAAAAAGGTCGCGTCGAGCGTATTCTCATCAAAATTAACTGAAAGGTTAAATAAAATTGGCCATGAACTTTTGGTTGAGGGAAAGGGGAAAGGCGAGTGCTTGGCCGTTGCACGGCGCTGGGGAACATCGTCCTGATTCGCCTTGTGCCCAAAAGCCGGAGAGGGGGCAGATTGTTTCTCCCAATGACGCTGGTAGTGCGCGAGCCACTCCGTGGCGTCTTTCATCGGCCCGGCGTCAAGGCGGCATTGCTGTATTCTGCCATTTTTCTCGCGCACGAGCAAACCGGCGACTCTGAGCACGCGCAGATGTTTCGAGACCGCGGGAAGCGAAATCGCGAAAGGCGCGGCCAACTCCGTCACCCGTGCTTCACCCTGCGCCAATCGCTCCAGGATGGCCCGGCGCGTCGAATCGGCCAACGCCCCAAAAGTGGCGTCGAGAGATTTTGCCGAATATTTAACCATAAGGTTAAATATAGAACATGAAAAGAAAAAAGCAAGCAGAATTTTTCAAAATGATAAAAAAGCTTGATAATGGAGATAAAGTTTTTATATTGCGTTTTCGTATACTCATTTTTGAAGCGCAATCAAATCGTGTTTATGCATGACAATGGATGACCCTCCAACAACATGGCGTGTCTCAACTCCGGGCCGAGTTTGCCTATTTGGTGAGCACCAAGACTACCTCCAGCTTCCGGTTGTGCCGTGCGCCATCTCCCTCCGCATCACAATAGAGGGCAGGCGCCGTAACGATCCGATGATACACTTAGGGCTGCCGGATATCAACACGGAAATTTCTTTTTCACTTGCCGAGCCTTTGGCATATGAGGAAGAGCGGGATTATTTTCGCAGCGCCGTCAACGTGCTGTGGCGCGCCGGTTTCACCTTTGCCACCGGCTTCGATTGCACCGTGCGCGGCGAAATTCCGATCAATGCGGGAACATCGAGTTCTTCGGCTTTGGTCGTAACCTGGGTGAATTTTCTGGCGCAGATGAGCGACCAGCAGCAACAGCTTTCGCCGGAGGAATGCGCCCGCCTGGCCCACGCCGCCGAAGTGCTCGAATTTCACGAGCCGGGCGGCATGATGGACCACTACGCCACGGCCTGCGGCGGCGTTTTGGCGTTGGCATTTCATCCCACTATGCAAATTGAAAAGCTATCTCCGCCATTGCAACCGTTCGTTTTGGGTGATTCCGGCGAGCCGAAAGACACCAAAAGCATTTTGGCGCGGGTTAAGCATCAGGTATTCGATATCGTCGCTCGACTTGGTGAGCGGTATCCGGATTTTTCTCTCCACACGGTTGCAATCGAGGAACTCGATAGCTATACCGCAAATTTGAATCATAGCGAAAAAACGCTGCTGTGGGGCACGCTGCGAAATCGTGATCTCACTCAAGAAGCTTTGGCGCTGCTGCGTCAGCCGGAGGTCGATCATCTCATGCTCGGCGAGTTGCTGACCGAGCACCAAATCGTGTTGCGCGATATTCTTAAAATTTCCACGCCAAAGATTGACCGCATGCTCGCGGCGGCATTGCGAGCCGGCGCGTATGGCGGCAAAATCAACGGCTCCGGCGGCGGCGGGTGCATGTTCGCCTACGTTCCCCAAAGCCCGGAAGATGTGGCGCAAGCGATTGAGGCAGTGGGCGGAAAAGCGTATGTCGTTCATGTTGACAGCGGCACACGCAACGAAGTAATAGAAATAGGCAAATAATTTTTTGCAACGAAAAGGGGACCGCAACGAAATAAGGCTTATAAGTATTGGCTGGCTTTTTCTTCAATATATATAAAATTGAGGCACGAGCTTGCATTCAAATATCGTCATCCTCGCCGGCGGCATTTCGTCGCGAATGAAAAAACCGCTGCCGGACGCTGCGCCTCTCGATCTGGCGCTGCTTCGCGATGCCGCAGAAAAACCCAAAGCGATGATCGGCGTCGGCGAAAACTTTCGCCCGTTTCTTGACTATCTGCTCCACAATATCGCTGCGGCCGGTTATCGAAACGTCGTCATCGTAATTGGCGAGCAGGACGATTCGATCCGGGCGTATTACGAAGAAGGCGATGGCGCGAAACGATTCCAGAGCTTAAAAATTTCGTATGCCGTTCAGCCGATCCCCGCCGGCCGGCAAAAACCGCTCGGCACCGCAGATGCACTTTGGCACGCGCTCGAGCGCATGCCTGCGTGGCGAGGACAATCCTTTACCGTTTGCAATAGCGACAATTTATACTCGCAAGCGGCGCTGGATTTGATGCGCACAGTTACGCATGCCAATGCCATGATCGACTACGACCGCGCGGCGCTGCAATTTGCGCATGAGCGCATTGCCCAATTCGCTGTGATCGAAAAGGACGCCGAAGGATTCTTGCGGAATATTATTGAAAAACCCTCGCCCGAGGAAATAGCGCGCGTTGCGGACAAGGGCGGAAAAATCGGGGTGAGTATGAACCTTTTTCACCTGGCTTACGATCAAATTCTCCCTTGCCTCGAAACGGTGCCACTGCATCCCGTTCGCCAGGAAAAAGAATTGCCCGCCGCCGTTAAAATGCTGGTCGGCCAAAATCCGCAAGCCGTGTTCACGATTCCACGGTCGGAGCATGTGCCGGATTTGACCATGCAAACGGACATTCTCCCAGTTAAGAAATATTTACAAGAACAATTCCAAAGTTATGATCGAAATTGATGATCCCTTCACGAAGCCGGAGTTGCTGGCCACTTTTGGCAGCATCCACCGCGTGGTTTCCGATTATTTTGCTTCCATACCAGCCGAAAAATTCTTCGACCACCCGCCGGCTGTTTGGTCCCCTGCCGAGAATTTGGTGCATCTGATCAAATCGGTGAGTCCCGTCGCCAAGGCGATGAAGCTTCCCACACTACTTTTGTTTATCTTGTTTGGTGCGCCTAAAAAATCTTCAAAACGATTCATTCAAATTGTGGAAGAATATCGGCGCGTGCTGGCGAAGGGCGCTCGTGCTACGGCGCAATATGTTCCCGCTGTCGAAGAAAAGCCGGTTGATTTTGAGCAAGCCAAACAAGGCGTCTTGCGCAAATGGGATGAAGTCAGCGACAGGCTGATGGGAATCTTGCAACGATGGGATGAAAACAGCCTT
>JBOHQZ010000081.1:0-13570 GCA_050732275.1 bacterium | reverse complement strand
GCGCGCTTTCTCTATGGCGGCTCGACCGGCGGCTGGGAAGCGCTGGCGGCGCAGATTTTTTATCCGGACGAATACAATGGCTGCTGGGCGGCCTGTCCCGATCCAATTGATTTTCGCGCCTACACCAGCGTCAATATTTATGAACACGAAAACGCGTACTACGTCGACAGCCGGCTCAAAAAAACGCCACGGCCGGGAAAACGCAATTATCTCGGCGAGGTCAGTGCGACACTGGAAGAGATGAATCATCGCGAGCTGGTGTTCGGCACCAATTCGCGCTCCGGCGATCAGTGGGACATTTGGCAGGCGGTGTACTCGCCGGTGGGAGCAGACGGCTATCCCAAACCGATTTGGGACAAGCTGACCGGGAAGATCGATCGCAGCGTCGCCGAATATTGGCGGGAGAATTATGATCTCGGCTACATTTTGAAACGCGATTGGCCGAAGATCGGCAAAAAGCTGCAAGGCAAGATTCATATTTATTGCGGTGACATGGACAATTACTATCTCAACAACGCCGTTTATCTTGTCGAAGAAATTCTCAAGAGCACGAAAGACCCGCATTACGGCGGCGAGGTGGATTACGGTGACCGCGCCGAGCACTGCTGGAACGGCGATCACGAACGGCCAAACGCGATCTCACGGCTGCGCTATCATCAAATGCACGCGCCGAAGATTTTGGCGCGCATTCGCAAAAGCGCGCCGGCAGGAGCGGATACCACGAGCTGGCGATATTGAAAAGCAAAAAGAAAAAGGCAAACAGCAGACAGCAAATTAACGCCAACGGATTAAAAAGACGACCAACGGAGTTCTTTTTAAAAATATCTGTTGGTCGCCTTTTTATCCTTGGAACCGTCTTACAATTGTGAATGAAAAAATAGGCTTGAATTCCCTTCCGCAAGCCAAGTTCCATCTCGGTTTCATCTGGTCGGCTTTAGCGATCGCAATCTTCGCTGGTTTCACAATTGGCGCGCATCTCGCCGCGGTCATCGGCTTGGATTTTCCGCTAGGCAAGGGGTTCTATAGCTTCATTCAAATTCACGGGCATCTCCAACTCGTCGGCTGGGCCGGATTGTTCATCATCGGCATCAGCTTGCATTTCATTCCCCGGCTCGCCGGCATTCCCCTGTCACATCCGGAATGGCTCAGCCGCATTCTTTGGTTGATCACCGCGGGCCTCGCCACGCGCGCGGTCGCTCACAGTCATCTTCCCTATGTGAGCTCGCCGGCCATATTTCACGCTTTTTCCGCCGTCATTGCACTTTCTGGCTTGTCTGAATTAGCAGGAATCATTCTCTACATCGTGCTCTTGTTGACTTCGATTCGCGCAGTTCGTCAGAGCGGCAAAGAACGGCCGGCACTGCAAACTGTGAAACCGTATTTTGCCATGATGCAAGCGGGTTGGCTTCTTTACGCCATATTGAATGCGGCGCTGTTGATCCACATGGCCGCGGCTGGCGCTGTCTCGGTGAATCAACCCTGGGATGATTTCGCTCTCAATCTTTTTATCGGCCTCGTTCTTTTGCCGGTAGCCTTCGCATTTTCCGTTCGCATGTTTCCCCTTTATTTGCGGCTGCCGGCGCCAGAATGGCCGGTCAACAAATTAGGATTGATTTATCTGTTTTGCTTCGCGCTGCAAACATTGCCAACCTTGCCACCGTTTTTGAGCATGTCACCGGAAACGGCATTTTTCATTTCGGCACTTGGGCAATGCGGCAAAAGCATGGTGATTTTTCTTTTCGTGTGGAAACTCGATTTGCTCCTGCGCCGACGCGAGCCGTGGACGGTGTATCGCAAATTTCAGCCCGGCCCCGAGCGGGAACCCACACGCGAAGGCCTGCCTGATTATGGCGAGTTCGGCTGCTTCGAGCGTTTGTTATACTCCGCCTATTTGTGGCTTCTTTTCGGCGCGCTGTTGGAATTGCTAACGGGTTTGGCGACGATATTTCGGTGGGAAATGGCAGTGAGCACTGACGCGATCCGCCACAGCTACTTGCTCGGATTCATCACGCTGCTGATTTTGGGCATGGCGCCGCGCATGGTTCCGGGGTTTATTCAGAAAAAGCTTGCGTCAACGAAATTGGTTGAAGCCACTTTCTGGCTTGGCAACGCGGCGGTGATCTGTCGAATTGTGCCGCTGCTGTTGCCGGAAATAATATTGGAAAAAGTTCCGGTTGCCGTTTTATTTTCACAATTCGCGTTTGCGCTGTCGGGAACTTTCGGCTTGGCCGCGGTGTCGTGTTTGGCGGTTAATCTTTGGCGCACGGCTACTTATAATGGGACCCCGGATAAAGCAAATTCAGCACAAAAGTAAAAATCGGGCTGAATAAGACGTCAAAAATTTTCCACGCCGCAAACAATCCAATCAGCGAAAAGGCTTGGTTGTGGCTCAATTCGGCAAATTTCAACGCGGCGCGCTCGCTCAGGAAAAGGCCGATGGCCGTGTTGCCGTCGAGCGGCGGAACCGGCAATAAATTGAACGTGCCGAGCAGCAGATTGAGAGAAAAGAGAATGCTGAAAAAAGTTGCCAGAGCATGCGGCACGCCCATCTCGTGGGCAGCGACGACCTGCGTGAATTTGATAGATTCCGGCGCATAAAAGACGCCAGCCCAAATGCCAATCCAAATGGCCGCCGCCGCGATGAGCACCAGCACGAAATTCGCCAGCGGTCCGGCCAGCGCCATCCATGCGGCGCGGCGAGGATAACGCCGCTGCCACGTTGGATCGTAAGGCGCGCTGCCCCAGCCGATCATCCAACCGCCCGAAGAAAGCAGAAACGACAACAGAGGAAAAATGATCGTGCCAAACGGCTCGCGTCTTATATGCGGGGTGGGGTCGAGTGTCACTTGTCCGGCGTGAAAAGCCGTGAGGTCGCCGCCGATTTTGGCAGCCAATGCGTGGGCGGCCTCGTGGCAGGTCAGCGAGAGCAAGAAAACGACATACCACACCGCTCCCACCGCAAATACTTCAGGAGACATGGGTTGGCTCCGTAGCGTAGATCTCAGACGCAACAGAAAGCGTGACAAATTTCAAATTGAAAATTTTCAATTGGCAATTTGCAATGAAAATTCAAAAGCCTCAAGCCGCGAGGAACGCCTCAACCTCGCCTTGAATCGAAAAAACTTTTTTATGGTCGAACCGAAACGTCTTGTGCTCGTAATCACCGTTGGACCGGCGGACATAATGCTCGCGATAAAAATCTTTATTGGCGGTAATGTGATGCAATGCAGCCACGAGCGCATCGATATCTTTCTTTGTGCTGTAAACACCAAAACTGGCGCGCACCATGCCGCGATGTAATTCCGCCAGTTGCTTGAGTTCCTCATCGGAAAGCCGCTCCGCTTCCTCGGCCAAACTCATCGTCACCATCTCGCGCACATAAGGATGGGCGCAAAAACACTCGTTGCGCACCGAGATGTTGAAATAATCGTTGAGCGCCGCCGCGGTCAAGCCGTGATCCATGTTTTTGAGATTGAACGAAATCGCGCCATAGCGTTTGCACAGGGCACTGTCGATCTCGCCGTAAATAATGAGATCGTTAACCGCGCTGAGTTTTTCGATGGCATATTCAATCAGCTTGCTTTCTTCCTCGGCGATCACTTCCATGCCGATTCTGTGGAGCGCATACAGCGCTGCGGCCAGCCCGATGGCGCCACAGATATTGGGCGTGCCGGCCTCTTCGCGATCCGGAAATTTTTGCGACTGCGTGTAGCGGTTGATGTAAACCGCATCGACCATGCCGCCACCGACTTCCTGCGGCTCCAAATCGGCAAACAAATCTTTGCGCGTAATCACCACGCCGGGTGAGCCGGGCGCGTAAATTTTATGTCCGGAGAAAACCAGCACGTCGACATCGTGCGCCGGATTGGCATGCCCGTTCATTTTAATCGGCACGTGCGCTGCCATCTGCGCCGCATCCACCACGATCAGCGCGCCGTGCTGATGCGCTACCTCGGCGATTTCGTGGATGGGATTGATGATGCCGGTGACGTTGGAAACGCCGGTGATGGCGACATAGTTGACTTTGCCCGCATGCTCGCGCAGCGCTTCTTCGAGCCGGCGGAGACTGACGCGGCCGAGCGAGTGCGATGCCATCGCCGCCGGGATGTGTACGACGTCTCGAAAGTGTTTGCGATGGGGGAGATCGTTGGAGTGATGCTCCATAATCGTGGTGATGACCACGTCACGCGCGGGCCGTTTCTCGCGCAATGTACGGGCAACGCGGTTCATGCCGCCAGTGGTGCCGCTGCCGACAAAAAACGCCGTGTAGATTTCCGGATTCGCGCAGACGAACTCCAGCACCATTTCGTGCGCCCACTGATATTCCTTCGTCGAAAGCCTGGCGCCGAAGTGCAGCAAGCTGTGGGTGTTGGAGTAATACGGCTGGAATTTGTCGAGCACGTCTTGCACGATTTTGAGCCGCAGCGTGCTCGCCGTGCTGTCGAGATAAATGCGCCGCGTGCGCTCGCCGGTCGCCAGCGTGTATTGCACCTCGAGGCCGATCACCTCGCGCGCCAGTTTTTCCAACAGCGCCTCATGAGAAACCGCGCCATTTTGTTTTGTCATGAGCACCTGCCTTTTTGATAGTACTCAGTAAAAAACTATCACAATCGCAAAGATTTTTGAAGCATTGCAAATTTTCAATTTAAAATTTTCAATTTAAAATTTGCAATGCTTTTAGTTGCGGCTGAAAGTCGCGCTACGTTTTTCTAATCAGAAACCTGAATTTGCCGTTGCCTTGCCGCTCCGCCAGCAGCAGCTCGTTTTGGCTCTGGTTCGCCCAGGCTTCCATGTCCATCATCGCATTCGGATCCGTCGCAATCATCTCCAGAATCTGTCCGGCCTGCATTTCTTTCACGACCTTGTTGGTTTTGGCTAGCGGCATCGGGCAAACCAGGCCGGTGCAATCCAGCATTTTGTCAATATGAGGTTCTGCCATTTTAAATTCTCCTGCAAGAGTTTGATCAACGTATGAGTGTCGAATCAAATTTCCAACTTTTGAAAACCTCGTCCCATAATCTCCTGCGCCGGCATGACGATGACGAAAGCGTTCGGATCTTCAGCTTTCACCGCGGTCTTGATTCCGGCAATCTCGCTCACCGTCGCTGCCACGAGGAGAACGTCACGATCCTGTTGTGAGTGCATGCCGGCGCCGTGCAAGCCGGTCACGCCGCGCTTCAAATCGCGCATGATGCGATCGGCGATATTTTTCGGTTTGGTCGAGATGATCATGCAGAGAAGCTGCTGGCGCTTGCGGCCGCGCGGCTTGCTCGCGCCTTGGCTGGTGCCTCCACCGGCGGAAGCGTCTTTAACTTCCATGGCGTGCCACAGCTTTTTTAACACCGGCACGTTGCCGGATTTTGGCAAGACTTCACCGGTGGCTTGCCGCAAGCCGGCGGTGGCGAAACCGATCAGAAAGAGCAAGCCGTTGTAAACGAGTCCCGCCGTCAAAATGAGCCAGCCGCTGAGGGGGCCGAGCGACAATCGCGTGATGGCTTCATTCCAAGATGTTGTTATCGTCGGGTGCATGAAAATTTTGAGCAGCCAGGATAAAGCGAGCACGAGAAAAATCCACACGAAGTTGCGGCGAAAGCGGCGGCCAAACGCCTCCCACATGCTGATGGGAAATTCCGGGGTGTGCAACGTTTCGACCATGCTCTCAGCCCATTCCGGCCGCGGCGCGAAAGGAGGGGAGAGCATCGCAGCGAAGAAATCGGTTTCCATCAAGCGCGTGCGATACGCCCATAGCTCGTAGTAGCGATAGCGCCGGGCTTCCATCCAAAGAAAAAGCGTGACCAGCAGCGTATTGAGAATGAGCACGCCATAGTGATGATTGGGATCGGAGAGCGCAAACGAGATCGCGGCGCTGGAGGCGAGCACTGCCCAGTTGGTAGTGTTGTCGAGGCGTTGCCGCCAAACGTTCGATCTTTGAATCTCGGCGCGATAGTAGTGCACCATCGCGGTGTTGAACTCGGCCGGCCGCATTTCATAGCCGCGGAACGTCCACACCGGCTCGTGGTTTTCGCGCGGCTTCTCGTCTTTCTGGGCTTGTTGAGGTGTTTCAGGTGCTATCATCGTGGCTGTCCTATTGATGAGCTGGCTTGTCGATTGTTAGCGTGTCCTCAATAAAATTCATCGCCATCACACAGCCTTTGAGGAGACGAGTGCCGATGGCGGGTTCTTCGTCAGCAGATAGAACTACATCAATTTCTTGCCATTGGCCATGCCAATTGACTTGCGCGCGGCAAAGCAATTCTTCATCGCTTTGGCCATTGGCATAGTCAAACTCAGCTACACCATAGATTTCCCAACCAAGCTGGTCAGCGAAATCGTAATGCAAAGCGGCGTCCATATCGAAGCCCGTATCAACAAGCATGGAAAGGATTTCTGCGCCTTTGGTGCCTGCAATGTCTAGAGAAATACGTGGGTGTAAACCGTCCTCAATTTTTCCGATGATCATGACTACTCCTCCTGCCGGCGTTTCCCATCAGAGGCACCACGACCGCCAAAATGGCCAACGGCGCGATAGCCGATACGGATGGTATAAAATAAAACGCCAGGGTACTTTGTGCGCATTTCTTTAACGGCATCCCAATGAACAGGAGAAATGGCGTAGTCACCATTATCAGGATGAATCGTGATATATTCTCCCCAGTGCTCCTTTTCAAGCTTTTCACGCAAAGGCTCATAGAAAGCTCGCGCTTTTTTGCCGATTTCTCTTCTTTCTTCCCGGCTCGGCAGGTTTTTGGTGCTTATGGTTGCCATGTGCGTAGTCTCCTTTTTGTTTTTTCTATTTTAGACCAACTTCCACAATTTAATGATTTTAAAACTTTAATTCAAGTATTCCGGCTTTATATTTAATGCAACCCGAAGGGATGGACAAACACGAAAGTCATGACGTTTGGAGGTGAGTATTAACAGCGGATTGCAAAATGTCTTTTCTTGCCACTTCATCTTTTTGGTGAACCTCGCAACAGCAACAACAGGCAATTCCCCACCGCCCGCTCACCGCTTCGATCCGAAGGCGAATTGACGATTTTGCCATTGATGACAAGCGTGGTAGAGCCGCCACCGTCCAAATTGAGGCCTTGATAAATTCCAAGAGAAATCATGAGATCGGCAAATTCGACCAGCGACATGCCCGCGCTCGCTTCCTGCCGACCATCTACAGCGAGCAAGTAAAGCTTCGTGCTATCTGCAGAAAAGCCGACGCCGCTGCGCGGATGCCGGTTGGCGGAAAAGCGCGGAAACGTCCCTTCGCTGCTATCGGCGCCGGCGGCACTGTTTTTTCCATCGACGACGATTCGCGGCCAGCCGCCGGCGAGTGTTTTTATCCTGTCGCGCGACGGCGACAAGCCTAAGATCATTTTTATGGTGTCGCCGATCGCGAGCTTGCGCGCCAGAAGTTTTTGCGCGTCATGATAACCGGCCAAAATCAAGCCGGTGCGTGGAATCGCGGCGCCACCGCTTTGCGGGAATTTTTTTTGCACGCGATAAATGAGCGTATCTTGCATTTCCGTTAATTGGGCCAATTCAATTTCAGTCACGCCAAATCGCAAGGAATCGCGCGGCGCGGCTGTTCCATAATAGTGATTGAAAATCACCAAAGCATTACTATCGGGAACCGTGTTGACGCCGCTCAAGTCACTCACGGAACCGTCCCGCCAGATAACCTTTCCGTTAAACGCGAAGCGCTCAATGAAAGGCCGGCCGTCAAATGACAGGGCAAATTGCGAGTGAATGTTATCGAACGTGTCATGCGGCGAGCCGGTGATCTTGACGCCTTTGACAAATTCGCCGGCGATGATTTGATTGTTTTCGATTTCGCCGGTTTTGAGATCGAAGAAGTCCGCATTCAGCGCGGCGATGACTTGCCGGAGTGAATCGTTGTGGCGCGCTGCAATGGAGCGCGTCGTCTCGCGGCCAAGAAAGTGGTCCATGGCGCGAGCGCTCTCGATTTCAAGTCCGGCTTGCTTCAGATCAATTTCCAAAACATTGATCCGCCAGGGGCCTTGCGCTTTCGCCATAAATCGGCGCATCACGCCGGGCGCAATCGTTTCCGTTGCCGCGGAATCCGCCAGCCATCTCCTGAACCATTTGTAATTGCGCAGCAGCGCGTCGCGCTGATGTTTGGGCTCGCTGAGAATATGCCACTCGCGTGGATAGATGATGAATTCAGTGGGAACGCCGTTCTTTTTCAGCGCCGTATAAAGCTCTTGCGATTGCGACAAAGGAACACGATCATCTTGATCGCCATGTTGAATCAACGCCGGCGTCACGATCCGATCCGCATTCAAAACCGCGGAACGCTCGCGATACAACTCGCTTTTCTGCCACGGCGGCGCGCCAAAGTAAGCCTCGACAAAGTCCGGAATGTCAACGGTGCCGTAATAGCTGGCGACATTCGTTATCCCTGCCCCAACCGACGCCGCTTTGAAACGATTCGTTTTAGCAATCGTCATTGCGGTGAGATAGCCGCCATAACTCCATCCCATAATGCCGAGCCGTTCCGGATCAGCCCAGCCTTTGGCAATGCAGTAATCCACTCCGGCTATCAGGTCCTCAAAATCGCCGCCCCCCCAGGCATTGACATTAGCTTTGCGGAATTGCTCGCCATAGCCGCCGCTGCCGCGCACGTTGGGATAAAGCATGAGAAATCCGCCCTGGCTGAACAATTGCGCCGGATATGTCAATCGCCGCAAGATAAACGTGTTCGAGAAAACGCTCGGCGGTCCGCCATGCGCGACAACCAACAACGGATATTTTTTGCCCGCGATGAAGCCGTGCGGTTTGGTCAACAATCCTTCGATTTGATATTTTTCATCTTTGCTGGTCCATTGAATGACTTCGGTAGCCGCCACGTCAAATTCTTGGAGGTTGGCGTAAATCGAAGTCATTTTCCGAGGCTTGAAATCGCGAAGCTCGGATAAATAGATTTCCGGCGGAGTTTGGGCGTTCTGTTTGAGAAACGCCATCTGGCGCGTGTCTTGTGTAAAGCTAAAAGCGCTGCAATAATCATTTCCGGTCGTGACGGATTGAATGCGTTGATCCGCGATTGAAACGAAAAACAGCTTTGACAAAATCCCTTGTGCGGCGGAAAAATATAGCGCTTTGCCATCCGCGGACCAACTGGCGAGCCGCGTGACTTCGTCAAAATTTTGCGTGAGATTTCTCTTTTCACCAGTGAGCGGATTGACGAGGAGTGCATATTCGTTGCCGATCCAATCGTACACGCCGCCATTCGAGATGCACGCGATCCATTTGCCATCCGGCGCCCACAGCGGCGAAATTTCCTTGCCGGGTTGTGCGAGAATTTTTTTCGAGACTCCGCTTGATAGATCGACGATATAAAGATCACTCTCGTAATAATCCGGCGGGTGCGTCGGCTTGGGCTGCGCCGAATAGGCGATGGCCTTGCCATCCGGCGCCCAGGAGAAATCGAGAATCGTGAATGCGCCGCTCGTCACACGCCGAATGGTTTTGGTTGCTATCTCGACGATCCACAAATGCGTCATTTGAAAATTCTGGCCGGCCACGATGGCATCGTCTTTTTCATTGTGCTTCTTTATCCAAACGCTGTCCGGCGCGTCTTTGCAAAGAAAAGCAATCTTGGTTCCATCGGGCGACCAGCGAAATAGTGAAACACCGGACTTGATGTCGGTTAATTGCTGCGCTTCCCCGCCGGCCAGAGATAGTAAATACACTTGTTTCGAGGGTACCTCGTTTCGATTCGAGAGAAAAGCAAGCGCGCTGCCGTCGGGCGACCATTGTGGATTGGTGTTTTGCGCAATGCCATTCGTGAGCCGGCGCGTCACGGGATTTTGCGCCGTCGTCGACACTAGAGAAATATTGACGTTGGTGGTGTTGTGCTCGAAATCCAGCTCGGAAAGGGTGTAGGCAATCCAATCACCTTTTGGTGAAACAGCGACCTCGCCCACAGTAGGGAGCCGGAGAATGTCTTCGAGGCTAAATGTTTTTTTCTGCGCTAGGGCAGCGTTGATCAGCCCAGTCAAGATTATGATAAGCGCGGAGCGATGGTAAATTTTCTTTTTCATGCGCATGACGGCTGTGTAGATGATATAGGGAAAAGCGAATCAAAAATCGTGGTTAAATTCTTTCTACTGCGGACGAACCGTAACCAAAAAATAATCGCTACGGAATTGGAACAGCCCATGGAAATGAAATTCATAAAAATATTTACTTCCGTGAGAGTTCCCATTCCGTGAGCTAAATTTTTTTGCTTGCAACCGTAGGTTTTTCGATAAAATGTCCCAACAATAAAACAGGCATCCCCAATCTCGGGATGCCTGTTCCGCAAGAGCCTATTCGGATACATCATTCGTCTGGCGGCTTTAGCCGTCTTGCATATTTCAGCCCGATGATTTACCATCGGGCGATCTTTCAAACATAATCAGTACGAAACCCGCAACCCCAACTGCATCTGGCGCGGCGCATAAGCGCCGGTCGGCCTGCCGAAGCTCAACAACTGATTGCCGGCGGCGTCGAACCTGCGGCCGGAAAAACCGGAGGCGTTGAACCAGTTGAAGACGTTGAAGGCTTCAAAGATCAGCTCGGCTTGGGCCGGGGCGAAGACCAGCGACTTGGAAACGCGGAGATCGACGACTTTATACCAATTGCGAAACGTCGACTTCGGCCGTTGATTTCTTTCGCCGTTTGGCCAGTCGTCGGTGAAAAGATTGTTGTTGTTCAAATCGCGCCCGTCCGTCACGTCAAAGGGGCGGGGGCTGGCGACGGTTGCCAAGCTACCAAGGTTGAAGCCAAGCGGCAAATTCACACTGCTGGCGAGAACCAGCCGATGCCGTTCATCCGCGTTGCTGCGTTGTAAATGGTAGCTGTTGATGTCCGTGTAGTTCTGGCCGGGATTGCCATCCAGGCTGGACTCGGACCACGAAAGCGTATAAGAAGCTGAGACGCGGGCCTTCGACGTACGATAGGCAAAATTGGTGAGAAAACCGTGAAAACGCGCGCGCGCGATGCTTCCCCACAAAATTACGTCGCCGAAGCGGTTGGAAATCGCCCGGCGATTCAAGCTTGGGATGCGATTATTGGCATTGAGTGAGGCGTACAAGCCGCTCGCGCGTTGATTGATATAATCAATATTCACCGCCAATCTTTCGGTGAGCTGATGGCCAAATCCGACGGAAAACTGATTGACTTGCGGCGTCGACATTTTCTTGTTGAGCAGATTCATCGCCGGCGCCGAGCTACCCTGACCGGAAGTGATACGTTGCCGCAGCACCGCAGGATCGAGCGTTCCCGGATTGCTGAATTGATACGTTCGCCAAAACGCGTCGCGCTTTTCATTATATGCGATGAAGTAGGCGGTGCGATCGAACGTGATGCCGTAGCCGCCGCGCAAGATCGTCCTGCCGGTGCCGAACATGTCATAATTGAACGAGAAGCGCGGCGCGATATTATCTAAATCATTCTTGCGGTCGCCTTTGTTGATGGCCTCGGGCGGCAGGGCGTTGGCGAGAATGGTGCTATCGGCCCACGGCAAGCGTTGTTTGTTGTTGAGCGTGTTGATCTCGGCATCGTAGCGCACGCCCAAATTCAAGGTCAAGCGCGGCGTGGGATTCCATTGATCCTGAATATAAACGCCAATCAGCGTGCCCGAATCATCCGTTTCGGCGTCGATGCCATTGGGATCGAGCGGATTCAGCAAGCCGATGCCGATTGAAGCGTCGCGCGGAAAGCGGCTCGTGTCAGTGGCAAAAGTAAATTCCGGATACAGGAAGCTTGGGAACCACGGCGTCATGC
Organism: bacterium; assembly: GCA_050732275.1. Classification (GTDB taxonomy): domain Bacteria; phylum Zhuqueibacterota; class Zhuqueibacteria; order Zhuqueibacterales; family Zhuqueibacteraceae; genus Zhuqueibacter. The sequence continues at coordinate 1,789 of JBOHQZ010000081.1, read as the reverse complement.
TAACGCGTGTCACCTCGCCACCGATTTTAAATAAATGCGGCCCGGCCAGGTCTTTCACTTTCACAGTGAATTTGTTGATCAAGCGATAATGATCTTCCGCCACCTTGATGGGGAACGTGCCGCGCCCAAGCCGAACGCTGGGATAAACGTAAGCCGGGCCCGAGCTAATTGTCGGTTCGAAATGGCGCCAGCGCAGATACTGCAAGCTCAGCTCGTTAAACGCGCTCGAAGAAGCCACCCACGTGTGTTTCAACATCGTGCTGTTGACGTGGTACTTGCCGAAGATTCCAGCCGGCTCGGCCGCAGTGCCGCCGAAAAACGTTTTGCTCTCGAGATAACGCGAGGCCCAAATGAGATCGAGCGCATGCGTGTTCGAAGGCTGATAAGTCAGGCGCGCCACGCCGGTGTGATTTTTGTTGGGCGCTGAAAACGTGCCGCGATAGCGATCCCAAATGCCAGGATTGAATGCGGGCCGGCCGGGGACGACGTCGATGAAATCGTTCGTGTTATGCAGCTCATACGAGCCGAAGAAGAAAAGTTTGTCTTCTTTGAGCGGGCCGCCGAAAGAGAGGCCGGCTTGTTGGCGATTGAAATCCGGTTTCTTCAGCTCGAACGGCCCTCTCGCGTTCAGGTCTCTTTCGCGAAAAAACGAGAAAGCTTCGGCGTGAAATTCGTTTGTCCCGCGCCGCGTCAAGGCGTTGATTACCCACGCGCCGCCACGCGTGAACTCGGTGTCGAAGGGCGTGAGAATAACGCGAAACTCTTCGATCGCCTCCTGCGGCAGCGGCGAGCCGGTTTGGGGAATGCCGACGACGTTGCCATTGAACATGCTCTTCCATTCGGCGCCGTCGACGTAGAAGTTGATGAAGCGAAGATCGGGCAGCGAGCCGGAAGACGGCAGCGAGCGGCCAGCGGTCGCCGCATACGAGCGAATGCCGGGCGCCAAGGCCGCCAAATTCAAAGCGCTGCGTGAATTTAAAGGCAGGTTGAGAATTTGATCGCGCACCACCGGAGTCGACACATCAACGCGGGTCAATTCGAATTCTGCCACTCGCAGCCCGGTGACCTCAACGCCATTCAACGCTACGGCTTCCGGTACCAAAGCGAAATCCAGCGCCGGGCGTTGGCCGGTCAGGAACCGGACTTTTTCGCGCGTGGCCGTTCTATGGCCGATCATTTGTGCCTGCGCCGTGTATGTGCCCGGGGTAATTCCCAAGATTCTGTAGCGTCCACTCTCATCCGTGCTGGCGCCGCGCACCGTGCCGGTGGCCACGTTTTTAACCGTAATGTTGGCGCCTGGCAACGCCTTGCCCTCGTTGTCCACCACTTTCCCTTCCAAGCTCACCGTCGTAACTTGGGCTCCAACCGAAGCCGCGAGCAAACCCAACACTAATAGAGCCACCCAGAAACCGAAACACCGTTTCATAGAGCACCTCTTGATAAGGTTTGTGTAACTTGCCTTCTCGCGCCGAAAAGGCAGGTGAATTTAAAGACACGATAATGCTTTGAACAAAGAAAAACTTCCAGCCAATAAATTAAGGAAAGCCGAAAACCGATAACAGACCGACGACACCTCGGCGTTGCAGTAATTCTTTTTTCATTCGCGTGGCCTTATCGATTCCGTCCTGGGAAAGAAACAACGAGGTTAAAGCTGACACAATATCAGACCTCGTCAAAGCCAGTTTAGGACTTGCGGTTTGAACCGCAGTTGACAAGGGTTTTGGGGCAAAAACGCTAATAATTGGACAAATCACCTTCGTTCAAACGCCCTTAGCTGCGGGAGCGGTGA
>JBOHQZ010000080.1:0-13617 GCA_050732275.1 bacterium | reverse complement strand
TTCTCACTTTCCTAGGCTACCTTGCCACCGAAGTATGATGCCCTTCGCTCCATAATTGCCAGAACGTGAGGGTCGCCTGGCCGATCATCGCGACGTTGATGAAGATGACCCAGGCCTCAAAATCGCCGGTAACGCGGGCAAGGTGAGCCGTCCACGCCGCACTCGCACAAGCAAGGACGAAAAGCCAAATTGCGGCGAGCCGCAATAATTTCGCGTTAAAGAAGCGCCGCGAGGCCTCGGCACGCCAATACTGCCAGGTTACGATGCCGATGCCCACCACGGTTGCCGCGCTTGCGACTTTGCAGATCATCCATGCGAGCGAGCTTTCGGTGTCGATAAAGAGCGAGTGCAGTCCGACAACGACGGCGCACAACGAAGTGAACGCCGCGAAGAGAAACAAGAGTTTTTTTGGCATCACTTTTCTCCTGTTAAATGCTTTCGTGAAATACAACTTCGTTTGCCGGCGCCGGAACACGCCCGAAGCGGCGCTCGCGGCAGCGAAATTCTTTGACGGCGGCGGCAAAATCTTCGGGAGTAAATTCGGGCCACATTTTTTGAATAAAAGAAAGCTCGGCATACGCACATTCCCACAAGAGAAAATCGCTCATGCGTTTCTCACCGCCGGTGCGAATGAGCAAATCCACATCCGGCGTAGTAACACTGGCATGATCGACTTCAGCGAGCAGGCGTGCAAACCGTTCGCGCGAAATCTCTTTGGCGCCATTGACTTTGCAAGCTGCGCGCAAAATCGAATCACGGCTCGAGTAATCCAACGCCACGCGCAGATGCAGCGTCCGCCCTTGAAAAGTAGCAGCTTCAACTCTTTCGATCATTTCGCGCAGCGCCGGTTGAAAGCGGTCGCGCCGGCCGATGATATTCAAGCGGACACCGTTGTCGAGACATCTTTGCGCCTCGCTCAACAAATAGGCGTGAAACAGCCGCATCAGCGCTTTGACTTCGGGACCGGGGCGCTGCCAATTGTCCGAAGAAAAGGCGTAAACCGTCAACGTCGTGATGCCGAGCTCCGGCGCGGCTTCCACGATCGGGCGCAACGCTTCGGCGCCGGCGCGATGGCCGGCAACTCGGGGAAGGCTGCGAGCGTTGGCCCAGCGACCGTTGCCATCCATAATAATAGCCACATGCAAGCCTTGCGTTTCGGCTTGATAATCAGAATTTGTTGACATCTTTATTCCCTTTTTCCTATCTCGATTAAGTCTTCTTAACCATATCACCTACATGAATCACGCCAGGTTGAAAGACCTTTGCATTAATGCCGCGCAGGTGAAGTTGTTTTCCCAAAGGTGAATTGACAAATTTCATCTTTCGGAGACCGGCGAATCTCATCTAATCCCGCTGCAAGTTCTTCCATCGTCAAGTGTTTCATATCATACTGACTCGCGCGTTTTCAGCCTAAAGCCGATTTTGCGCAAAAACACGCCGGCATAGGCGCCGAAAAACGCGGGAAGGAACGTCGGAACGGCTTTGAGAAAATTCAAGCTCAGTTCATCGAAAACTCGCCGTACCAAGAAAATGGCATACACGCAGCCACTAATGATCAGGGCCCATCGCCAGGCTTTCTGTGGTTGGATGAAACCTATAATTGCGCTAAAAAAGATAAGCAGCAACCCGGTGACGAACAGATGGAAATCGCCGCCGAGAAAATCGATATATGCCGTGAATAAGCCGAGCGTGGCGGCAAGCGGCACACAAAGCCGGTTGTAATTTTTCGAGATTGTCATTTTGTTTTGAACAAAACTCTTGATTTTGTAGCGGGTATTGCGTAACGTGCTCGTAGTAGCCGCCTTCAGGCGCAGAATTTACGGAATCAATATAAATGTCTTGATACTTGACAGATAGTTGTTTAGCTGGCGAGTCCGGTGCCTGAAGGCACTACTACGAACAAATGCGAACAAGTTCATTTTACTCAAATATCTTATAAGAAGCGTGAGTCACCTCTGAGAAAGATGTGAGAAAATTAAAAGCATGAGTAATATAAATGAAAAAGCACCAGTCATTGGTTATCGCTTTGACGAGGTCTATTTAGATGCCCGCAATCGCCAGCTTTGGCGGAACGGGCAAGCAGTTCCGCTCAATTCAAAATATTTCGATGTGCTGCTATTGTTGGTGCGCCAAAGTGGACAGTTGGTCGAAAAACAGAGCATTTTTGACGAAGTGTGGGATGGCGTGATCGTGACCGATGCAGCGCTCACCCAGTGCATCAAGGATATTCGCAAACAGCTCGGGGACGAGGTGTCTAACCCGCGTTACATCAAGACGGTGCACAAACACGGGTATATTTTTATTGGTCAGGCCGTCGCCATCGCGTCGGATGAGGCAACTGCAGCCTTGTCGATTTCGCCTATAATAAAGGAAGCAACCGGGCGCCCCTATAAATTCCTCGATTATTACACCGAGCAAGATGCGCCGCTGTTTTTTGGGCGCGGCCCGGAAGTGGAAACGATTTGTTCGCAGATTTTGGCGCGCCGTTCTTTCATTCTACACGGGCGTTCGGGCGCCGGCAAAAGCTCGATCGTACGCGCCGGTTTGATGCCGCGTTTGAAATCGCAAGGGCATTCGGCTTTTGTCATTCGCAGCTTTGTCGATCCGTTGGCGCAAATGGCTGCCGCGCTGCTCCCAATGCTGAAACAGAACAACTCATCGGTACAGGCGCCCCAGCTCGACGCGATGATCGCGCCGCTTGTCGAAAGCTCGCCCCATCGTAGCGTCGTTTTCTTTTTCGATCAATTTGAGGAGTTCTTCTTATTATTGACGGAAGCGAGCCGCCGGCATTTTATCGATACTGTTGGCAAGCTCTTCACGAACGAGGCGCTGCCGCTGCGGCTCGTGTTTGCCTTGCGTGAAGATTTGCTGGCGGAGATGAGCCAACTGAAGCCGGCGATTCCGGAGATTTTTCATCACGAGTATCGCCTCAAACGCCTTAGCCGCGAGCAGGCGGCAGCCGCCATCACCGAACCGGCAAGGGCAGTCGGTTGCCAGTATGAGGCCGACCTGGTGACGCGGATTTTGGATGATCTTGGCGAACCGGAGGGCGTCGACCCACCGCAATTGCAAATTGTGTGCGACCGGCTTTATGATGCACGAGATTCATCCGGCAAGCTGACGCTGGCGGCGTATGAGCGGCTGGGTACGGCGTCACAAATGCTCGCCGGCTATCTTGAGCGCGTCTTGCGGCGGTTCCACGCTGCCGACTTGCGCGTTGCCAGAGAAATTCTCAAGACGCTCATTTCACCTGACGAACAACGTTTGGTTCTTCGCCTCGCCGATTTGCACGCGCGCCTGAAAAATTTTGCGGCGAACGGCGCAGCGTCGGTTCATGCAACGGTCGAGGAATTAGTCGCCGCGCGGGTGGTGCGCTGCCGCAATCAAGACGGCGAAGGATGGATCGAGCTGGCGCACGATTTTTTGATTCCGGAAGTTTCGCGCTGGCTGACCGAAGAAGAACGGGCGCTCAAAAAAGCCCGCGGCGTGCTCGAACGGGCGATGGAGAATTTTCACACACATCAACTCATCATCGATGCGGACGCGCTGGAGCTGTTGCTGCCGTTTGGCGAGCAGCTTATGCTCGCTGGTGAGGAGGCCGATCTTCTTGCCAAAAGTATTTTGCACCGCGCCCGGCCGCTGCCGGAATGGCTGGCTGCAACTTCGCCGGCATTGGCCAATTTGCTCATGGAAGCTTCGCAGCATGCCGATCCCAATGTGCGGCTGCGCGCCATCGAAGCCTGCCGATGGGCCCGCGATCCGGCGATTCAGGAAATGTTGCGGCGCGTGTCGCTGTGGGATCGGAGCTTGCGCGTTCGCAAAGCGGCGAGCACAGCGCTGGCAGATTGGCTGGATCAAGCTGCCGGCGAAACGCTTTATCACGAAGCCGTTGGGCTTATCCGTCGCGTCGTCAGTCTCGCGCTCATTCGCGATTACCAACGCCATCTGCTCCCGCTGAATCGGCTTCCAATTGCCGTGCGTTTCATGATCATTCTCGCGCTTGTTTGGGTACGGCTGCGCCGAGATTGGACCGTGATTATACAACGCAGCGTGAGCGGCACATTAGGCGGCGCGATGGCTGGGATCATCGGCGGTTCGATGCTTGGCCTGGCGTTGGCAACCGCGCGCCATGCCACTGCATTGGGAGCCGTCTCTTTGATGTTGGTCTTAATCAGCCTTGGGCTTTTGGTGAGCGGCCTCGGCGCCTTTGGTGTCAGCTTTGGAATGACAGCCGCGGCGCACATCACGTATCGCCATAGCCGTTGGTGGTCGATACTTGGTGGCGCTGCCGGCGGCGCGGTGATCGGCTGGAGCGCGCATCTCGTCGGCGTCGATACGCTACAAACTTTATTTGGCAAAAGCCCGACTGAAATTACCGGCGCGTTCGAAGGCGGCGTTATTGGCGCCGGTGTGTCGCTGGGCGCGGTGTTGACAGGACGCTTACTCAATGGCGCAAAATCATGGCAGCGTATTTTCGGCGCGGCGTTTGGCGCGCTTGCCGCCGGGGCGCTGCTCACAATTATTGGCGGCAATCTTTTTAGCGCGAGTCTCGAGCTGATCGCGCGCTCATTTGCGAACTCGCAGATTCGCATGGAACCCGTCGCTTCTTTCTTTGGCGAGGTGCATTTCGGCAGAACCACGCAAATCGCGCTCGGTGCGATCGAGGGGATGCTCTTCGGCGGTTGTTTGGTGGGCGGGATGGAATTTCTGGCGCGGCGTGGTGATAAAATTTCATAACCGGCAAAATGGCCTCGCGGATTGCCGGCAATTGTGTTATATTTGAATTGATCATTCGATACACCACTGGCTAATCAAACTATTTGGTGATGTCAATATGGCTGATTCCACTTCCATGACAACTGCTGAAACCAAGGCTCCCGTTGGAGCCGCAGATGCGTTTGCCGCCGACCAAGAAATCCCTCTCGAACAGCGCACCGACGTGACGGTCGATGAGCTCGAAAGACTTTCTCTTCCTTTTACTGCCGAACTTTATGATGGAAAGGTGGTCTTCAAAATGGCGAATTTTGCGCACGGGGTCATCCAAAATAATATTGGAACTGCGTTGGGGAACTATTTAAAGACCAACCCGATCGGTCTCGTCAGTGACGACGCCGACTATCGCTTGTGGCCGGAACGTAAAAGAGAATCGCGCGTGCCGGACTTGTCGTTCATTTTGAAAGACCGCCTGCCGAAAGATTTGTTTCGGTATTTGCCGCTAACGCCGGATTTGGCTATCGAAATTCTTTCCCCCGATGACAGCTTTGAGGACATGATTGAAAAGGTGGATGAATACCTTTCACAAGGCACAAAGCTCGTCTGGATCATCATCTGCAGAACGCGCGAAGTGCTGGTTTGTACGGCGCAGAGCAAATATAGCGTTCGCGACATGCTGACCGCGCCGGAGCTTCTCCCGGGCTTCGAGCTGCCCGTAAGAGATATTTTCGTGGGGTTGGACTCAGCTTAAAGGACTTTATCGTATATAACCGGGTGGTTTGGACGACATGGCGACAAAACCCGAATGCCGCCGGGCTGTGGTCAGCGATGACTGCAGTCGATATCAAACCGGGGAAAATATATTGTTCTGAAAAAATCTGCAAGGCCCATTTACACGCTGAATACGTGTGAATGGGCCTTTTGTTTTGCTCGGGCAATTTTTTGAAAAAGATAATTCTATTTGAGCCATAGGTTGTTTATCATGTCAAAACCAAAACTTGTTCTGTAACATGAAAATGGAGAAAATTCACGACCTCATGGACGAGGCCATCCCGGGAGGGGACTTGAAAGCGTTTTTAGAAGCTTGCTATCCAGGCAGTCTGCCTTCCCTCCATGTACGTCGTATGGTCGATGAAATCGTGCATGCCTTTCCGCATCGCATAACAGAACCCGAGATGGCCAAACGCTTGGGAATTTCCCAACGCTGGCTGCAGAAGACTTGCCGGCAAGCCTTTGGCAAAACGTACAAACATCTCTTGCGCCGCATTTGGATACACCAGGCGCTGCGGCTGATGCAGAAGACGACGCTGGATAACTTGGAGATTGCCCAGCAACTGAATTACAGCGAGGAAAGCAATATGGCGCGCGATTTTCGTAAAGAGTTGGGCTACAGCCCCACCGAAGCGCGAAAGCGCTTAACCGCGCAAAGCCCCGACGAGTTGTTGCTTTAAAATATTTCTTCCGATCTTTCCGAACAAAAGATATGTTCTCCACCGCTGCGCCTTTCCTTTACAAAAATTAGTTCGCTTTTGGAATGGAAAGTTCGCTTTTGGATTTGACGACGGAGAGAATTTTATATATATTAAGGCAGAAGCAATACTGACATACCAGGCTCGTAAAATATTGAGACATTTATACTTCGAATCGGTCGCCGCTCGGGAGATGGTAAACTAAATGCACTTGATCAATATCAATACTCTAAAAAATGGCTTGATGTTGCCAGGGTTGCTTTTTCTTTCACTCGCTTGCGACAAAAGCAATCCTGTAATAAATGATAACAAGCCGCCTTGTCCGGGTATTGTGCCGACACCTCCATACAATAGCCCCGTGTGGCATCCAAGCGGGAAATTTATTGGCTTTAATCATGCGCCGCTAAGACGGATAACATTTCCGTATGGTGAACACTGTACAGCAGTTTATGAACTTAATGGAGATTCATCCGGCTTCTGGTTGATCAATCCTGACGGGACAAACCAACGGAGAATTTTTCCATACCAGCTCCAAACGCCGGCGTGGTCACCAGATGGGCAGTGGATTGCATTTGTTGGCAATGCGCAGATTTACAAGATGCAGTTCTCGGGAACGATGTTTGACACGACTTCACTCACGCAACTGACCTTTGAAGGGCGTAACTTCTTCCCTGCCTGGAGTCCCGATGGACAATGGATTGCTTACGACTCCAATTCTGAAAGTCCAAACGGGATGAATTTTATATGGTCGATGAAAGCCGATGGCTCACAGAAAAGACGTATTGCTTACGAGCCTATGATGGGAGAAATTCGGATGCCCCATTGGTCACCGGATGGTCAACGAATTGTTCATCAACGATATGTTGGAGTAGGTGCCCCTGAAATCTTTACGATGGACATCTCTGGTAGTAATCCAATTCGCCTGACCAACGATACCCGTTTTGATAGCCGCCCCCAATACTCTCCTGACGGGACCAAAATTGTATTTTGGTCACAAACTTCAACCAACGGAATAGGTAACCTATGGAAAATGAACGGCGATGGCAGTAATTTGCGACAGCTTACAATAGAAAGCGTTGATGCAACTTTTGGTCTCCCTTTTAGTTGGAGTCCGGATGGTTCTGCCATTGCCTACACCTATTATCGAGTTGATGAACGGAGTAATAATAATGGAACCCTATGGATTATTGACATAGCTACCGGAAAAAAGAGGCAGTTAACTCTTAATCAGCCATCGACTAATTTAGAACTTAGTGCTCTAAGGAGGTGATGCCCTATGGGATGAGCAGAATTAACAAAGCCCTCGCGGCAACTACCTAAAAATGTTCTCGGCCAGGAGATCTCATTTCAGGATAGTTTTATCCGGCAAGGGCTTTCTATTTTCAGTAAGATAAGTTTTTATTCACCGTTTGTCAACAACTTTTTGATCAGGAGAAATAATTATGAAGACCAATACTTACTTCTCATGGCGAGCGTTGGCAGTTGTGATGACCATTACTTTAATGGCTGCGATGCCCACTCTCGCACAACAGAATTTCTCCAACGAAATTCTTGTGTACTTCGCCTCAGGTGTGGAACGAGGTCCTGCCGGACAGCCAGCACGGATTACATCGCCTGTCGTTCAAGTCGTTCTCACACATTTCAATATTTCTACGTCGGCTGTGGAATCAGCATTTCCTAACTTCAATGAAACGGATACTTTGGTGACGGCGCCGGATGGGCGAATCATTAAACTGCTCAATATGGCAAAGATCTTCAGAGTACGCGTTTCTAACGGCGTCCCTCGTCAGCAAGTGATTGAAGCTCTCTCAACGCTGCCGCAAGTTCTTTTCGCAGAACCGAATGGAACTGCAAGGCCGAGCATTAATCCCAATGATCAATAGTTCGGATATCAGTGGGGGCTTAAAAATGGTGCCACCGGGCAGGATATTCATGCAACGCAAGCGTGGGATATTTATACCGGCAACTCAAACAACATTATCGCCATCGTTGATGGTGGCATTGATGGCTCACATCCTGATTTGAGTGGCAAGGTTTCTGGTGATACCGGCTATGGCTGGTCTGGGCACGGCATTCATGTAGCGGGTATAGCGTCAGCCAAGACTAATAACACAACAGGCATTGCTGGTGTTGACTGGTCTGCCCAGTTGCACGCTCAACGTATTGACAATATAGATGATGCCGGAGTATACCAGGCTGTTGTCGACGCCGTGAATTATAATCCTAATGTGTATGTGCTGAATAACAGTTGGGGGCTGACTAATCCTCAGGGTCAGGCTCGATACTCGACAATGGTTGAAAGTGCGTTTGCGTATGCCTACAAAATGAATCGTGTTGCCGTGGCCGCCATGGGTAATAACAACGGAAGTCAAACGCAGTACCCGGCCGGATTTGGGCAAGGAATCATAGCGGTTGGCGCGACAGATCAGAATGACGCTCATCCGGGTTTCTCTAATACCGGCAATCATATTGATGTTTCTGCACCTGGGGTCTCGATACTATCCACCTACAGAAATGGAAATTTTCCCGGCGATCTCAACTATCATTATAATAATGGGACGTCTATGGCCGCACCGCATGTTGCCGGCATTGCCTCACTCCTTAAAGGCTACAACCCCAACCTTTATAATGACGATATCGAACAAATCATCAGAATCTCAGCAGATGACAAGGGCGATACAGGTTGGGATCAGCAGTTCGGCACCGGTCGCGTCAATGCGCGCAAGGCACTGGATTATTTGCGGGCGCCATACGTGCTGACCCACCAGAGTGCAAACGGAATGACATATTATAATGAGCCTTATCTTTTGCAAGGTATAACCGTTTATGGTGTCCCGGGTTTGCCCGATGGAATTTACGATGCTTACGTGTATGTCGTCTATCGCAATGTTACCTTTCCAGCCTTCAGCTCAACTCCCTACGTTTGGGGCCGAGGGGTCGGAACCGTCGGTTATTCGTATGAAGAGCCAAACTTTGGAATGGGGTGGTGCGAGGTCGTTCTTGGCAGTGTCACCACAACCGGGGCACAACTGCGAACATGCGTATATAATTATGGATATCTTGTTGATGACCCGTTAGGGTATCAATGGTTTGACAGTCGGGGTTTTTTCCCGACTTATCCAGAAAATGTTGCCTTCGCCTATACCACCCTTGGAATCCCTCTGGCCAAAGTGTCCGGCGCGACCCTGACCGAAGACATCGCCATACCGGAAGGTTTCATTCTGTCCCAAAATTTCCCCAACCCATTTAATCCTGAAACCGCAATTCGCTTTGGCCTGCCGAAAGATGAACGCGTGCAATTGCAGATCATCGATCTTTTGGGCCGCGAAGTTCGGAAGTTGGCAGATAGGGATTTCAGCGCCGGATATCATACACTGGTTTGGAACGGCAAAGATAACGCGGGCAACGTCGTTCCATCCGGCGTTTACATCTATCAAATTGTCGCCGGCGCTTTCCAAGAGCATAAGAAGCTGGTGCTGGTTCGGTAGCATACGAAATGACACACGCGTGTAGCTATGCCTCCTGCAAAGAGCCGAAACGACAAGGCTCGTCACGTGATGAGTTGCTCAACGTGGCGGGCTTTTTTATTTCTGCAAAATTAATATTGCTTTTTCAAAACCTCGATTTTAACTAACAAGGACCCGGACGGTAGATTACGGGTTTCGTAATTCGCGCTTGCTTTTCAAAATAAAATAGATACATTAATAAGTGGCAGGTTGTCTGGCGCGCCTTAAAACTTTTTAAAACCATTATGTCGTTGTTTTAGGAACTTGGGCCAAAACGACGCCCAGTGGGAGAAAATAGGATATGAAATATGAGAAAATCGCTCCCGGCTTGATGGTGGCGTGGGAGGATTATCAAGACAAGGGACCGGATGGGCTGGTTCCGCACATGCGGTCGTTAGGCCTCGTCGCAGAGAAAAGCAGCCCCAAACCGCCCCGGGCGGTGGTTTTTCTGCGTTGCGATGAGCAAGCTGAATTGGAGCATCTATCGGCGCAAAAAATCCGCGTGAATCAATCCACCGGCAACGTGAGAACGGCGTTTTTGCCGCTGGAAAGCTTGGGCGCGCTGTCCGAAGATCCGGCTGTCGAGCGCATCATCCCGTCGCGTTATTTGCGGCCGCTTCTGGATGTCGCGTCGCGCAAAACACACTTGCCGGAATTTCGCCTCAAAACCGATTTGAGCGGCAAAGGCGTCATCATCGGCATCATTGACAGCGGCATCGATCCGAAACATCCGGCATTCAAAGGCCGGCTCTTGCGCATTTGGGATCAAACTTTGCGCGGCCCGGGCGTCGAAGAAGGCGATTATGGCGCGGAATTTACCGGCGATCTCATGCAAGTCTCGCGCGACGAGAATGGACACGGCACCCATGTGGCCGGAATCGCGGCCGGAGCCGATGCCACTTTTGGCGGCGTGGCGCCCGGGGCGGATTTGATCGTCGTCAAAACCTCTTTTCAGGAAGCACATATCGCTGACGGCGTTCGTTACATCTTTCGCGTGGCGAGCGAGCTGGGCCGGCCGGCGGTAGTGAATCTCAGTCTCGGCGGACACGGCGATGCCCACGACGGCAGCGACTCGTTATCGCAGATCATTGACGCCGAATCCGGGCCCGGGCGCATCGTCTGTTGCGCGGCCGGCAACGAAGGCAACGACAATATCCATGCGCAAATCGCCGTGCCTGAAGGCGGAACGCGCACCATTCTCTTTCACATCCCCACTTCGTACGGCGAAGATGCGATCAGTTTTGCCGCGTTGAACGGATGGTATTCGAGCCGCGATAAATTCGAGATTGCGGTTCGCTCTCCCGGTGGCTTTCAGACGCCTTATCAAGAGAGTATTGCGAATGGCCCGGCGGTGCGGGTGCACGACTTGCAGGAGGGGCGCGTACGCATCACCACGCCCGGCCCGAATCCTGAAAACGGCGATCACAATTTTCTCATTGAAATTTTGCCGTTGCAAGACTCGCCACAGCCGGTAACGCCCGGAACCTGGCGGCTGCGGCTGCGCGGGGTGGAGGTGAATCACGGGCAAGTGGATGTTTGGGCGCTCGACAACAGCGAGCATCTCAACGTGTTGTTTGTCGGCCGCAGCGTGCAAGATACGATAAAGATCGGTTCGCCCGGTACGGCGGCGAGCGCGATTACAGTGGCTGCTTACACCACCAAAACGCAGTGGAGCAATGCTAAAGGCAGTCTGCAAGAAGTCGGCCTGGAACTGGACGAGGTTTCCGATTTCAGCAGCGAAGGCCCGCTGCGCGATGGCAGCCAGAAACCCGATGTGGCGGCGCCGGGTGCAATGATCGTCTCCGCGTTGTCGGCAGATTCGCAAGTGCCACCGGCTTATTTAGTTGCAACAGGTTATCGTGCTGATGCCGGCACGAGCATGGCGGCGCCGTTTATCACCGGCCTCGTAGCGTTGCTGTTGGAGCGTGATCCCCGGTTGGACCCCGAGGCCGTCAAAGCGCTGTTGCACGCCAACAGCCGAATTCCCGGACAGTCGCCGGGAACGTTTGACTCGAAATGGGGCTATGGCTTGATCGATGCGCTTGGTCTCGCGCAAAAACTGGGATCAGTATCGTCTGGAAAAATTATCGTAGACGATGACAAGGTTCAGATCGAGGGTGTGGTGTTGCCCAGAAAAAAGTGAGAAGGCTTATGTCGGGAAAGGAGTCGTTTATGGATAATCGCAAAATCGACGCCGTGCTAGCGGCGGCGCTCGACGAGATGGAAAATCCGGAAGAGCGCGCGCTGCCCGTTTTCATTCACACGGCACAGACGGTGGACCCCACCGCAACCACGTTTTTGCGGGGAATCGGCGTCAAAGGCGCCACGGTGGGAAAAAAGATTTTTACAGCCACGCTCTCGCCGCGCGCGGTGGAAGAGCTTAGCAAGCAGCCGTGGGTCCGCTATGTCAAGCTTTCGAGTCGGCTGCGCATGGCGAATGGAAAGTAAAACTTTGCAAATAAAGCTTGCTTTTTTGAAAAAAATTTAGTAATATATGGACGTAAATAACAGTACACCGTTTTTACGCCCTGTATATGCAAGACTGCTTTCGCAAGAAAACCCGTTCATCCTTTCAGGCACCGTGTGCAGTGGTACGCCTTTCTTGGAGACCGGGCCGGCAGTTTCATTCAGAATCGTGACGAATGGTGGATGTACTATTAATGCCATACGTTGCGATTTTTTTGTTTAGTGGGCTATGCCTGCTGGGCTAAAAGCCGGTTGTACGGTCCATTCATTCTTTAAGAAAGGTGTTTCTCTATGGAAACCGGAACCGTGAAATGGTTCAACAATGCCAAGGGCTATGGCTTCATCGCGCGCGAAAGCGGCGACGACGTTTTTGTTCACTTCAAAGCCATCGTTGGCGAAGGCTACAAATCGCTGGAAGAGGGCGACCGCGTGCAGTTTGAAGTCGAGCGCGGCCCCAAAGGCTTGCAGGCCAAAAACGTGTCCAAAGCCTAACACGGATCTTTACGACACCGACGACCCCAATTCGAGCTCGAGTTGGGGTTTTTTGTTTCACCCATGCCACCAGCCAGACCATTCGATCTGCGTTTTTTATATGAAAAAATTTTTCCTCTATCTCACGCTCGTTTTGTTGCTTTTACTCGGCGTTTTCATGTTTGTGTTGCCCGGGCAAGTGATAAAACGCGCTAATGCCGTTTTAACCCAAACGCCATACACAACGCCCTCCGACAGCGCGCTGGCGCTCCATCAACGCTTGCACATTGCGGATTTGCACTGCGATGCGTTGCTGTGGAATCGCGATCTGCTCGAGCGCAGCAACGTTGGACATGTCGATGTGCCGCGCCTGCTCGCCGGCAATGTCGCGTTGGAAGCTTTCACAATTGTCTCCAAAGTGCCGTTCGGCCTCAATATGGAGCGCAACGACGGCGACTCGGACATGATTACGGTTCTCGCCATTGCCCAGCGCTGGCCGCCGAGAACCTGGCGCAGCTTGAAAGAACGCGCGCTCTATCAGGCGAAAAAGCTGCACGAGTTTGCCGAGCGCTCGCAAGGCAAGCTGGTACTGATCAAAACCGCGGCAGATTTGCAAAGCTATCTGGCGCGCCGCCCAAATGAGCACGAAATCACCGCCGGATTTCTCGGCATCGAGGGCGCTCAAGTTTTGGAAGGTGATTTGGCGAATATCGACATTCTTTTTGATGCCGGCTTTCGCATGATGGCGCCGACGCATTTTTTTGACAACGACATCGCCGGCTCAGCCCATGGCGTTGAGAAGGGAGGACTCACTGAAAAGGGCAAAGAAATGATCCGGCGCATGGAAGCCAAACACATGCTCGTGGATGTGGCGCACGCCTCGCCGCAAACCATTGACGACGTACTTGCCATAGCCACCAAGCCGGTGCTGGTTTCGCACACCGGTGTCAAAGGCACCTGTGACGGCGCTCGCAATCTCAGCGATGACCATA
>JBOHQZ010000079.1:0-13672 GCA_050732275.1 bacterium | reverse complement strand
TCGCAAGTGGATATGACGCTCGCGGTTGATCCGCCGAAAAGCGTCGAAAGTGGGCCGTTCAAAAATGATTCCACCGAAGTGGTAACTGTTTGCGTGTTGAACGATGGCGAGTACCCGATCGATGATGGGCAGCTCGTGCTCGCCGACTCGCTGAGTCTGCACAACTATTTGCGCGAGGTGTCTGCCAATGCGGCAAAGACGGGCAAAGCCGTCGGCGTTCGCATCCGCGCGAACTGGGATTCGCCGATCGAGTACAGTCTCGCGGCGGCGAATATCTGCCGCTCGTTGGGGCTCCCCAAAGGCTTGGATGTCGCGGGAATAGGGCGGGGGCGGTAAGAAGTTACTCTTGCGTACCGCGACTTTGGCCGCAACCAAAAGCATTGTAAATTTCAAATTGAAAATTTTCAATTTAAAATTTACAATGCTCTAAAAATTTTCGTCTCGCAAGACGGGATGATAGTTTTTTCAAAGTAACTTCCCATGCCCAGTTGGGCACCCGATAATGATGAAAATCGGAGTGCAACGGTTTACCGTTGCCGTGTCTCCGCAATGCTAAAGCATTGCACTCCGGCCTATTTTCATAGGAATACTATTGAGGAGAAACACAAATTGAACGGCGGTAGTCTCATGCTCCGGCTGATCGATGTCGCCTTGAATATCCTGATGGCGTTTATCGCGGTCAGCCGCCTCAAAACCAATAATATCGAGTTGCCCTCCGGCGCCGATCTCAATCAGCCCGTCCAGCACGTGCGCGAGATGACCGTGCGGGTCTTGCGCGACGCGTTTGAGATCGAAGAGAAAGAGAGAACGCTCAGCTTGACAACGCTGCCGGAGCTTGAAGCAACGCTGGCGAATTTTCAAACCGAGTCGCAACAGCGCGGCGAAATGCTGGCGGTCAACATTAAGATGCAACGGGCAGCCATGATTCAGAAACTTGTCGATGTTCTCGATGTCTGCGAACGACATAAAATTCAAAAGAATTTGAATTATGACAGCTTTAACTAGCTATCTCGCCAATAAAGCGAAGCTTCTTCACCTCTCGGTTGGGATCACCGCCATCACCCTGCTTGGCATTTACATGCTGACGCAATGGCTCACCCATACGATGGGCGCGAGCCTGCCGGAGCAGTGGGACGAAACGATGGAAGTGCGAGAGGTGATTAAAATGGAAATCAAACCGGTGCAGAAACCAGTGAAGAAAATCGAGTCCATCGTCACCGCACCGGTGAAAAAGATTATGAAATCCTCACCGGCCCCTGAAGCCAAAGGCGCGGCACCGGATCCGGGCTCGATTCCGCAGCTTGCCGAGGTGTCGGCGCTGGTGCAAGGCTTCGACATGAAAAATATGATTGCCCAGGCAAGCCCGGCCGCACGCACGCCGGTGCAGCGACCGAATACGCGCGCCGTTACGGTGAATTCCGAGGTCACAGTCCAAGAAGCCGGATTGGTTTCGGAAGGTTTGCTGGCGGCCGCCTTAGATGTGCGCCCGGCGAACCAACTTGCGAAACGCGGCAGTGGCGGCACGCCGGCGCAAGGTTCGCGTGTCCAAATTGGCAACGGCCGCAGCGAAGGTAGCGCCAGTGGAAATGGCTCGGCTGCAGGTTGGGGCAACAGTGCCGGCAGTGGTCTTGACGGGATACCGGAGAACAGGGGTATCGGCACACGCAACACTCGCGGCCCCGGCGGTGGCAGTGACAATGGCCCGATACTCTTGCTCGGTGGTTTGGATAAAAATGGCGAAGGCAGCGGCGGGGGTGTTTCTCTCCTCGCTCTCATCGAATGGATGAAGAAACATCCGGGCCTCATCCCCAAGCTGGTTGCGCATGAGATCGGACATCAGCCCGAGGATTTGTCCTCCGCTGTAAACTTTGTCATGCAAGGCCGGAGCTTCACGTTGTATTTGTCCTGCAACGAGCACGAGCTGCTGTTGCGCATCTGCCTCGTTGAAGGAGATGATTATACCATGCTCAAAGACAACGGCATCAAAGAGAACAGCAACTTTTTGATCGCCGGCGATGTCATCCGCCAAAACCGCCAGATTCAATCGCTCATCTCCTCGCGGCAGGCGCCGGGAGAGTTGGCGAATCGGTTTTATCGTATCTTCTGGTCGTGGTGGAAAAGCGTGCGTACTAAAAAGTAATTTTTTAGAACTTCAGTTCGCCGGTAGAAAAAATGAAATTACGATGCGTTCGATTTTTTGCGCTGTTGATTTTGGGGTTGGCCTTCGGTTTGACCGTAGGATGCGCTTCCTCGGGGAAAACCGTTGTAGAGGACGATATGCCGGTACCGCCCGGCTTGGATTCGACGACGGTGGTGCGCGCGGTGCAAATGGCGGACAGCAATTTTGTCGCTTCACAGAGCGAACAAACCGCAGCTCAGCTTTCGCAAGAGGGCAAGGAAAAACTCGACCAATTCGACCAGTTCTGGTCGGTTTTAGAAAACGAGAATAAAAACCGCGGCGCCCTGTCGACGGCAGACCAAGCGCGCTTCCAGCGCGAATTCAATCAAGGCGCCGCCTCGCTGTCACAGTGGAAAAAGCTTTCCCAAAACGGCGCCGACAAAAAAGCCGGCCGGGAAGCGTTGAGTCTATGCCTCGAGTCACAAGCGCATTTCGAGGAAGCGCTGCGCCTCAATCCGTTTGACAAAAATACCCGGGTTCTGCTCGCTGTGGTTTATTACAATCTGCAACATATTTTCGGGCAGAACAAGAACCACGAGAAAGCCATTCAGATTCTCGAGCGCTTGACCCGGCTCGAGAAGGGCGAGCATAATTTGTATCGCCTGTTAGGTGAAAATTATCTCGCGCTGAAACAGTACGATCCGGCCATGGCCAATTTTCGCAAAGCGCAGGAGGTGATGCTGAAAACCAGCTTCATGACGCAACCGGATACGTCCATGCTGTATTACTATGCGTACGTGCAGGGCGATATCTACGCGCGCACTTACGATACCGAAAAGGCGCTGCCGGCTTTCAAAGAAGCCGAAAGGTTTGCCCGCGCGGCGCAGGAGAAAACCGACATCAAGAATTACATCAGATGGATCAACTGGGATGGCGGCAATCTCCGCGCGGCGGAGGCGTGGGACATGGTTTTGGCGTTGGAAGCCACCAAAGATTATCCGCGAACAGCCACGGCCTGCTCCAGAGTTCTGCCGCTCTTAAAAACGGAAAATGCCAGACTCGAAGTGATGCACAAGCTCAGCGTCATCGAGTTTGAGTTTCTCGGGAAAAAGGAGCAGGCGGTGGAGCGCATGCGCCTGGTCTTTGAAAATATTCCCATGCAAGCCGGCGGCACGCCACAAGACAGCTCGATGCAGGCCTTTTTGGATAGTTACGGCGCCATGCTCTTTCGGTTGGGAATCGAAGCCAAAGACCGGGGGCAGAAGAGAGTGAGCCTCGCCTATCAAACCAAAGCCACTTCGTTTCGCTGGAATCAAGACGCGCGCGCCTGCCGCGAGATGATGACGCTGGCATGGAACACACCGGAGACGGCAATCACCTACGGCAAAAAGGCGCTGGCCTATAGCGCCGGCTTGCCGGAGCGCGAAATCTGCGAGCTCAATTCACTCATCAGCCGGGCCTGCAAAAGCGCCGGCCGCTTTGACGAAGCGCGGATTTATTTTGAGCAATGGAAGCGCTGCAACGGCAAGCTCACCATCAATGAAACCGCGGCGAAAAAATAAAAGGAATAAACGATGTCAATAAGTGCCTCTTGCAGAATTCTCTTAATTGGAATACCGGTCGTTTTATCCGCGCAGCTCACACTGGCGCAAACGGCCAAGGCGAAGATTGACCAGGCTTTGGTCCAAACCGCAACGCTCACCAATCCCGCCCAAATTGATTTTTTCATTGAAGATTTCATGATTTCCGAAAGAGAAGTCACCAGACTGACGATTTTCGATCTCAACGGCGATGGGTTTGGCGAAGGCGACTTGGCGCGCACGTTTCCCAGCGGCCGCGTTTATACCATCGCGCCCGGAAAGAAAGCGCAGGCAACGATGAACGCCTGGAGCATGGGCGGCAATGTCAAATTCACCGCCGACTCCAAAGATTCGCCGGAACGGTTCGAAAATGCCCCGGACTCGGTTCGCGCGCAGGGCGGCATCTTCGCGGCTTTGCTGTACGGGCTCCGGCGCAATTACAAAGGCTATCCTTTCAAACTCTATTTGGAACAGAACGGTGACGTGACTGCTGTGGAAATGTGGGGTTATGATCCCCGCCTCATGAAATACACACCGCCGCCGGTCATGAGTAGGCCTGTCGACATTCCGGTCATGAAGCTGATTTACCTGGAAAAGACCGTGGTGGATAGCGTATTTGCCGGGCCGCGATAATGTAGCGTCCGGACGCTGGTACGCTTTGCGGATAACTCAATATGGGTTATTCGGGTGGCTAAGGCGGCGAAACGACTATTTGATGAAGTCTGGACTTGGTGTCTTCAGAAAGAAAAAGAAATCATTTGTCACTCCGATGCCGTTGATCTCACCTCATCCATTCCAAAGCGAACGAGTCGCGGGAAAAATTTGTTGCTCTGAGTAAAATAATTATGGAACAAATGCCTTGAGTTTTACGTTTTCATTTTGTATTTTGCTATTGTCAACTCAAGACAGGAGAATATTGGATTATGCGCCACCTTCGATCAACCGCACTGCTGCGACGGCCATGGGCGTGGGCCTTGATGGCTTGCCTCGTCGCTCTTCCGATTTTAAATATCGACATCCGTCCCAATAACGCGCTTCCCAGCACGTTTCGCGCCAAAGACCTGACTCCCGAACGGCAGCATCCTTTGGTGGCCAAGGTTTTAACGACTTTGCTCAAACAGTATCATTATAATCATTCCACGCTCAATGATTCCGTCTCCAGCGAGCTGTTGGATAGCTACGTCCGGTCGCTTGATAATAACCGGCTCTACTTTCTCGCTGCGGATATTGCCGCCTTCGATAAATACCGCCGCGTGCTGGACGACAGCCTGCTCAACGGCAACGTCGGGCCGGCGTTTCTGATTTTTAACAAATTCAAACAGCGCTCCGACGAACGCCTGGCGAATGTGAGCAAGCTGTTGGAGAAAGAGTTCGACTTCACCGTCGCTGAAAATTACCAACCGGACCGCGAAAATGTGCGTTGGGCAGCGCGTCCGGATGAGCTTGACGAGCTTTGGCGCAAGCGCATGAAGAACGAAGCTTTGGAGCTGAAGCTGGCCGGCAAAGACTGGACGAGCATCTCCTCAACTCTGGACAAACGCTATACCAACTTCCGGAGACGCATCGAGCAATTGGACGCCGAAGATGTTTTTCAGTTTTTTATGAATGCGCTGTCGGAATATTACGATCCGCACACCAACTATATGTCACCGATCAGCGCGGAAAACTTCAATATCGGCATGAGCCTGTCTTTGGAGGGTATCGGCGCGCTGTTGAACACCGAGGATGAATATACGAAAGTGGTGGAGATCGTTGTGGGCGGGCCGGCGGATCGCAGCAAGCAACTGTGGGCAAATGATAAAATCGTCGGCGTGGCGCAAGGGGACGACGGCAAGATGGTCGACGTAATCGGCATGCGGCTCGACGACGTGGTGCAGATGATCCGCGGCAAAAAGGAAACGGTGGTGCGTTTGGAAATCATTCCCGCCAACAGCCCGGCGGGCAGCCCGACGAAAATCATCCGGCTCGTCCGCGACAAAGTGGTTCGGCAAGAGGCCGCGGCCAAAAGCGATACCATCGAAATCGTGCAGGATGGCCAGAAGCATAAGATCGGCGTGATTACGATTCCGACGTTCTATTCGGATTTTGAAGGCAGGCAGCGCGGCGATGACAATTACAAGAGCACGACGCGCGACGTGCGGCGCTTGCTGGCGGAGTTGAAAGGCGCGCAGGTGGAGGGCATTCTCATCGACCTGCGCCGCAACGGCGGCGGTTCGTTGCAAGAGGCCATCGAGCTGACCGGATTGTTTATCAAAGACGGCCCGGTGGTGCAAGTGCGTAATTCCGACGGCGAAATCGACCAGCATCGCGACCCGGACCCCGGCATTGTTTACGATGGGCCGCTGACGGTCATGGTGGATCGCGTCAGCGCTTCGGCCTCCGAAATTTTTGCGGCGGCGATTCAGGATTACAAGCGCGGCGTGGTTTTAGGGGCGCAAACTTACGGCAAGGGCACGGTGCAAAATCTGCTGGATCTCAATCGCGTGATTCGCTCCAATGACGCTAAATATGGCCAGCTCAAAGTCACTATGGCGAAATTCTATCGCATCAACGGCGGCACGACACAGCATCGCGGGGTGATGCCGGATCTCGCCTTTCCTTCCGTTTATGATGAGGCAGATTTTGGCGAAAGTACGGAGAAGCATGCGCTGTCATGGGACCAGATTCCTGCAGCGCGTTATATGTCGGAAGATCACGTCTCCAAATATCTCTCGGTGCTGCGGCTGAAATCCCAAAAGCGCACGGCCGGCAACGCCGAGTTCCGTTATCTGGCCGAAGATCTGGCGCACATCAAACAGGAAAATGCGGAGAATGCCGTTTCGTTGCAGGAAATCGTGAGGAAGAACGAACGCGAGCAGCTAGAGACGCAGCGTCTGGCGCGCGTCAATGAACGGCGCAAGGCCAAGGGTTTGGCGCCGCTCAAAAAGGGCGATACGATTTCGCGTGATGACAATGCGCCGGACTTTTTGCGTGAAGAAGGCACACACGTGCTGGCGGATTTGATCGCGCTGTCGAAGAAAGATTATATCGCCAAGACTGGAAGAGATTTAAAGGCGACGCCGCAATGAAAGGGCGCAAAAATTTAAAAATTTTTCCCAACGGATAGATTAAGACCAGTGGATAAAAGTATCCGCTGGTTTTAATTTATCCGTTGGGGCTTTTGCTTTTTGGATACGATCATCGTTACGAGGGAGAGAAAAAGATGCGTATTTTACGAAAAGCGTTGGCGACACGAACCGGCTTTTTGATTTTGGCCGGTTTTTTATTTTTAGCCATCAACCTTAAAACCCACGCCCAAACTGGCAAAGTCAAAGCGTTGGTGGGAGGGGTGCTCATCGATGGCTTCGGCAGCAAGCCGGTGCGCAACAGCGTGATCGTCATCGACGGCGAGCGCATTAAAGCGGTTGGGCAAGTTGGGGAGGTGCAAATTCCCGCGGGCGCTGAAATCATTTCGACCGAGGGCATGAGCGTGCTGCCGGGTTTGTGGGATATGCACGTGCATCTCATGATCAACGGCCATAGCGATTATGCCTATTGGGATAAGAAATATCCGCCGCTGTTCGAGTCCGTGATCATGCCGGCTTCGGCGCAGCAACTGTTGCTTGCCGGGGTGACGAGCGCAAGAGATCTCGGTGGTCCGCTGAAAGCGAGTCTTGCGGTGCGTGATGCCGTCAACGCCGGAAAAATTTCCGGGCCGACGCTGTATGTTTCCGGGCCGTTTATTCAGCACGAGCCGTATCCTGGCACCGAGCTTTTTCGATGGGGCGTCAATGGCGTGAACGACGCGCGCGCCAAAGTGCGCCAGTTGGCCGAAGCCGGGGTGAATTGCATCAAGCTGATCGATCAAGATCAGATGACGATGGAGGAAGTGAACGTCGTTGTCGATGAAGCCCACAAAAATAAACTCACCGTCGTCGCGCACGCGCATCGTCCCGAAGAAATTCGACGCGGCCTTCTCGCTGGAGTGGACTGCTTCGAGCACACCGGACTCGCGACGGCGCCGGAATATCCGGCGGACATTATCGACATGATTCGCAGCCGCACAGCACAAATGAACAAAGGTCCGCTCTTTTGGTGTCCCACCATCGAAGGCCTGATGAATTACGAATACACGCGCGACAACCCCGAATGGCTGGATGATCCCTCCTGGCATATGGGCTTGCCGGATTCGATCATTGCCGACATCAAAGCCTCGATCCAACATCCCGATCAGCTCGCCTATTTTCAAATTACACCCAGCCGCCGGCCAACGCTGGCGCGAAAATTCCAGCAGCTCAAAGAGTCCGGTGTTGTGCTTTTAATTGGCACGGATAGCGGCATTCCGATGAAATTCCACAGCCAATCCACCTGGCATGAGCTTGATGTCTGGGTCAACAAGCTCGGCGTCGATCCGATGGAAGCGATCCGCGCGGCGACATACTGGCCGTCGGTTTTAATGAAAGTGGATCGCGAGGTCGGCACGATCAGCGCCGGCAAGTACGCCGACATCATCGCCGTGCGTGGCGATGTGCTGCGGTACATCAATTTGCTGCAAGATGTGGATTTGGTGATGAAGCATGGAAGACTGTACAAATAACTTGTCAAGAAAAAGAGCTTGCGAAATCCGTGTTTTTAGCTTAAATTTCCTGTTTGAAAATCGAAACAAAATTTCCCTTGAACCTTAGTCAAAGAGCAATGGTATGGCAGTCAATTATCAACAGGCTTTAATTGATGAAGTGAAGGAATTGCCGGAAGAAGCTTTTCCGAATTTGCTGCAGATCGTCCGTTTGTTCAAAGAGAGCATATTGCTGCAAAGCCAGCAAGCTGCTTTAGCTCTTAAGGATGAGTTTGCGCAATGGGATCGGCTTAGCGATGAAGCCTTGGTGGAATTTGAGAAAGGTTTGTCGTAATGGATATCGGTGACATCTACAGCATCGAAATCCCACCGAGCAATGGCCACGAGCAAGCTGGCCTCGTCCGGCGATCATTGTCCAAGCGCCTCGATTTGAAAAGCAACTACCGACTGTGCTCATTGTGCCCTTGACCTCGCAATTAGGCGCACAAGCTTTTCCAGGCACGTTCTTGATCCATCCCGACGCTGATAATGGTTTGACAATGACCTCTGTTGTGTTGGTGTTTCAATTGCGCGCCATTGATAAAAGACGGTTGAGGAGAAAACTCGGACGATTGAGCGCTCCTCATTTGGCGCAATTGCATCAGCTCATCAAGGCCCTCACGCAGTTGCCCTCACGCCGGCACGATCAGCGCCGGCAAACACGCCGACATCATCGCGGTGCGCGGCGATGTGCTGCGATACATTACTCTCCTGCAAGATGTGGATTTGGTGATCAAACGTGTCCACCCGTAACTTGAAGCAATTCATGAAAATTGAAAACAAAAAATTCCCTTAAAGATGAGTTCGCAATGGGACAAGCTTAGCGATGGAGCATTGTTGGAATGTGAGAAGGGGTTGTCGTGATAATAAAATTCAAATGACCCAAACGGGTTATTGACTTTTCCCTACCTTTAGCACTAACTTTCCAAATTAAACGGAAGCGCCCGGCGATGGTCTATTCAGGTAGAATAGATGTTTTCATTTTTTGTGCCCAAAAAATTCGCGCAACGAATTTGACCGTTCGGGCCGTTAGTTCTCAATTCTCTCTAATGCACGAGCAATAATCTATTTTTTAAAGCAACGGCCCGGACGGTGACATTTCCCGACTGACACGAATCAAGGCTACGCCTGCAAGGTGCTGACGCATGTTACGGCTTAAAACCATCCTGCTGACCATTCTATGCTTCGCCGCTGCTCTTCCCGCCCAAAATGATGAAATGAAATTTGATCGCATTTCGCTGGAACAGGGGCTGTCGCAATGCTCGATCACGGCGATCATTCAGGATCGTCACGGGTTCTTATGGTTTGGCACCGAAGATGGCGTGAACCGCTACGACGGCTACGGCTTTACGATTTTCAAATACGATCCCTATAATCCCAATGCCTTGTCGGATAATTTAGTCACGGCCGTTTATGAAGATCGGGCTGGCACGATTTGGGTCGGCACGCATGCCGGGGGCCTCAATAAATTCAATCCCGGAAATAGAAGCTTTACACATTACCAGAACGATCCCAAAGACTCGACTTCGTTGAGCTTTGATTTTGTCACGGCGATTTGCGAAGACCGGTTCGGCGCGCTGTGGGTGGGAACGCGAGGTGGAGGGCTGAATGAATTTGACCGCGAAAAAGGCGTGTTTCGCCACTATCTCCCCAGCAAAACCGCAGCGGCGGCTTTGAGCGATAATTTCGTCACCGCCATCCATGAAGATCGTTCTGGCACATTGTGGATCGGAACGGCAAATGGTGGCCTCAATCGCTTTGAGCGCGATACGAAAACCTTTGCACGTTATTGTCATAATCCCAAGCAGGCCGGTTCTCTCAGCGGCAACTATGTGTCGGCGATTTGCGAAACGGATGACGAGACCGGAAACGCCTTATGGATCGGAACGCTCGAACGTGGCCTCAATAAATTCGACCGCCGGACTGGCAGTTTTATCCATTACGCGGCGAACATGACTGATTCCAGCAGCCTAAGCTCGAATTCCATTCTCAAGCTTTACAAAACGCTCGAACACGGCAGCAGCGCGCTTTGGATTGGGACGGCAAATGGTCTCGACAAACTCGATACGCGCACCAATACTTTCACGCACGTCCGGAACGCCCCGAACGATCCGCTTTCGTTGAGCCACAACCAGGTCACGGCGATTTTCCAGGATCGCTCCGGTATTCTGTGGATTGGAACCGACGGCGGCGGCTTGAATAAATTTGACCGCAAGAAAAAGCGGTTCAGCCATTTTGCCCATGATCCCAATAAGAAGAACAGCCTCGATGAAAACTCCATCTGGGCATTATGTGAAGATCCAGGCGCTGCCGGACGTATTCTCTGGATCGGCACCAGCAATAGCGGCTTGGTTAAGTTTGATCGCCAAGCCAATTCTTTCAAGCATTATAAGCACGACCCCACCAACCTCAACAGCTTGAGCCACAATGCGGTTTTCGAAATTTACGCGGACCCCGATGATGCCGGGGAAGTTCTTTGGATTGGCACCGATAACGGACTGAATAAATTCGATACTCGCCAGGAACGTTTTCTGCTTTACCGGCACGACCCGAATAATCCACATAGTTTAAGTGCGAATGGTGTTAGAGTCATCTATGAAGACCGTTTCGGCATGTTGTGGATCGGAACGACGACCGGGCCAAACAAGTTTGACCGCAACACCGGCCGCTTCACACGCTACGTCCACGATCCGAATAATCCCAAAAGCTTGGGCAATAATCGGGTGCTGTGCTTTGGTGAAGATCGCTGGAACCGGCTTTGGATCGGAACGCGCAATGGACTTTATCTATTCGACCGGGAAAGCGAGACGTTTACCCAATACCGGCACGATCCCATGAATTCGAACAGTTTGAGCCGTGATATGGTGGATGCCATTTATGGCGATTCGACCGGCAATCTCTGGTTGGGAACTTATGGCGGCGGCCTTAACCGGTTGACGCCGCCGGCGCCGGCCTCTGCCGCCCAAAATGGCGATAGTGCAAAAGCCGTTTTCACTTGCTTCACCGAAAAAAACGGCCTCGTTAACAACGTGGTCTATGGGATTTTAGCCGACGCCGAAGGCAATTTGTGGATGAGCACCAATCGCGGCTTGTCGAAATTCGATCCGCGCACGGAATCTTTCAAGAACTATGATCCCACCGATGGGCTGCAGAGTTACGAGTTCAATGCTTCCGCCTATCACCGCGGGCCGAGCGGCGAAATGTTTTTCGGCGGCATCAACGGCTTCAACTCTTTTTTCCCGGAGAAAATTAAGGACAATGAACACGTTCCGGCGGTGGTGATCACCGCTTTCAAGAAGTTCGATCAAATCGTCGAGTTCGATCGCGACATCGCCGATCTCGATGAAATGACTTTGTCCGCGGATGACGATTTCATTGCCTTTGAATTCGTGGCCCTCGACTATACGAATCCGCAAAACAACAAGTATGCCTACCAGCTCGCCGGTTTTGATGAGACCTGGATTTATTGCGGCGTCCGGCGCTATGCCAGTTACACGAATTTGGAACCGGGCAAATACGTCTTTCGCGTCAAAGCTTCCAACAACGACGGCGTCTGGAATGAGGCGGGAGATGCGATTGCGATCACCATTGCGCCGCCGTTTTGGCAAACCTGGTGGTTTGCGCTGCTTTTCGCCGGCTCGTTGATATGCACGGCGGTCGTGTTCCACAAGTACAAAGTGAAGTACCAAATCCGGCGCGCGCTGGAGATGGAGGGCGTGCGCATGCTCGAGAACGAACGGGTGCGCAAGCAGGTCGCAGATGATTTTCACGACGAGCTGGGGCAGAAGCTGACCAACATGACGCTGTTCGCGGAAATTCTCAAACGCAGACTGAACGGCATCGCCGTGGAAAATGCCAACTATTTGGACAAGATTCGCGAGACGTCGGCGACGCTGTCGATCGGGGTGAGAAATTTTATATGGGCGCTGGATCCGGAGCAAGACTCGCTGTATGACCTGGCGATTTATTTGAAAGATTCCGGCGACGAGATTTTTGACAAAACCGGCATTCACTTTCGCGCGCGGGGCATCTTGCCGGAACTGGAGCGCGTCAAGCTGCCGATGAATTGGCGCCGGCACCTGACGCTTATTTTCAAGGAGGGGATGAACAACATTCTCAAACACGCCGCCTGCAAAAATGTGACTTTGGAAATCGCCTTGAAACACGACAGCTTGATCATTGCGCTTTCCGATGACGGCAAGGGATTCAAAGGCAACGGGCAGAACGGCACCAACGGCGAATCCGGACGGGGGTTGAACAGCATGTCCAATCGCGCCGCCAAGCTGCAAGGCGAAATCAGGGTGATCACTTATCTCGGCAGGGGCACGACGATTCAATTCAGAGGCAAAATGCCCCAAGCGGGTTATAGCTATTCGCCGGCGAGCAGGTTAATTTGAGAAGCATAAAACGTAAGGCGTAAAAACGTAAGGCGTAAAAGCCGTTCACGTGAGAGGCAAGATATGATCACCGTTTCCATTGTTGAAGACGACGCCGATATTCGGGAAAGCTTAGCGCTTTTGATCAACGGCACCCCGGGCTTTGGGTGCATCAGCACTTTCGGCGATTGCGAAGCCGCCATCGCCGGCATGGAAGAAGATCCGCCGGACGTGGTGTTGATGGATGTCGGGCTGCCGGGAATGTCGGGAATCGAAGGAATTCGCATTTTGAAGGATCGCTTGGCTGATCTCAATCTCGTGGTACTGACGGTACACGGGGAGAGCAAATTGGTTTTCGAGGCGCTTTGCGCCGGCGCCTGCGGCTATCTTTTGAAGGACACGCCGCCGGCCAAGCTGCTCGAGGCAATCAAAGAGACTTGCGAAGGCGGGGCGCCGATGAGCACGCAAATCGCGCGCATGGTGGTCGGCTCGTTTCGCACCAGCCCGCATGCTGCTTTAACCCAGCGCGAGACCGAGGTGCTGACGCAATTGTGCAAAGGCAAGAGCTATAAAATGATCGCCGATACGCTGTTCATCAGCGAAGAAACGGTGCGGCGGCACATCAAAAATATTTACAAGAAGCTTCAGGTTGGCTCGAAGTCCGCAGCGGTGGCGAAGGCTTTAAAGGAGAAGTTGGTGTATACGTAGTTCGCTCATCGTTCGTAGTAACCGCTCGTAGTAACGCCTTTAGGCGTCAAAGTTTGGAATTGCACATACACTGCAATTGCACAACATACTTTTTTGTTCATTCAGCCATTGCGCGCCTAAAGGTGTCACTACAAACGTCTGAATTTTGCAGTTTTGGGGGCCCACACCGATATTGTCCAAATACGGCTTGAGTGCGTGTGCTTGGCTCAAGCAATGAATTCAATCGCGCCGTACAATTCCTCGCTTTGTATTTTCACCCAAATTTATACGGAAAAATCCCCTCACCCATTCGTGT
>JBOHQZ010000078.1:0-13719 GCA_050732275.1 bacterium | reverse complement strand
ATAACGTTCTCGATATCGGCTTTCACCTGCGGGCTGCCCGGCAGATCGCCACGCCGGAAATAAATGCCGGTGTTCGGCGGCGCCGGATGAAAAGTCAGATTGGACAAATTGCCGGTGTGCAGTCCGACTCCGGAAATAGATATTGGTTTTGCAACTGTACGTTGTTGTTCGAGCATTCCTCCTCCGCGCAAGGGGCAAGTTGCAGAGGCAAGCTTTTCAGTTTATTTATTGCTAATTGCAGCTTGCCTTTCGCCCATTTTCGATCATTGATGATTCATTTATTTCTTTCGTTTGGTATTTGGCAGGCACGTCATCCATCGTCATGAGCAAATATGCGTCTTTGATATTTTCTTCGAGCTCTTGCAGTGTCCTCCCCTGTGTCATAATCTCCGGCCGCTCCAGCAGCTTGCCCAGCCAGAATTTTTCACTTTTCCAATAAATCAAAGTGAGACTTTTGTTCATGAGTGCTCCTTTATTTTGCAATTCTACTCATGCCATTGTATGGTTTTGCAAAAACTATAACGCTCGCGAAGCTTTGTTTGCAGACCGGCAGTCTGCGCGCGCTACGCCTCCGAATCATCAATTTTTCTCCAGCGCCTGGGGCGCAATTTTCGCGAGCGCTTTTTCCAAGACGCGTACGCGCTTGAGCAGCTCCGGCAAGCGCCGGCGCGCAGCTTCTTCGCGGCGCGCCTGCTGATGCTCGCGCGCGGGATAACCAGAAACGGTTATCCCGGCGGGAATGGATTTGGTGACGCCGGCTTGCGCGCCAAAAGTGGTGTCGTCGCCGATTTCAATATGCCCGACAAAACCGACTTGGCCGGCGATGGTAACGCGGCTGCCGATTTTAGTGCTGCCGGAAACGCCGGTTTGTGCAGCCATCACCGTGTGCTCTCCCACCTCCACATTGTGCGCGAGATGAACGAGATTGTCGAGCTTCGTGCCGCGGCGAATACGCGTGACGCCGAAGGTGCTGCGATCGATGCCGCAGTTGGCGCCGATCTCCACGCCGTCCTCCAAAATCACCGTGCCCACGTGCGGAATTTTGTGATAAATCCCTTCGTGCTTCACGTAGCCAAAACCGTCCGCGCCGATCACCGAGCCGGCCTGAATAATAACGTCATTGCCGATTTGCACGCCATGCGCCACGTGTACTTGCGGAAAAAGCTCGACACGCTGGCCAAGACATGCGCCGCGTCCGATGAAACAAAGGGCGCCAATCTGCGACTCGTCGCCGATTTCGCAATCCGGTTCGATCACCACATGCGGACCGATTGCAACATTCTTACCGAGATGGACGCCC
This sequence comes from bacterium, assembly GCA_050732275.1. Lineage (GTDB taxonomy): Bacteria > Zhuqueibacterota > Zhuqueibacteria > Zhuqueibacterales > Zhuqueibacteraceae > Zhuqueibacter. Next base: position 12,419 of record JBOHQZ010000078.1, on the reverse strand, counting down.
TCGCCGATTATGGCAGTGGGATGCACGCCGGGAGACGGCGCCGGCGGCTGAAAAAAACTCCTGGCAATTTGCACGAAGGCCAAATATGGATTGGCCACGCGAATCAGCGCCAAACCATTGGATGCCGGCGCCGGGCATGCCACATCGACCAGCACCGCGGCCGCCGGTGTGGTTTCGAGATAAGAAAAATAACGCGACTGGGCAACAAAAGTCAAATCACCCGGCCGCGCTTGTTCAATGGGGGCAAGGCCTGTAATGATAGCGGCGGCGGCGCCGTCAACGCGTCCCTGAACCGTACGCGCAATCTCTGCCGCCGTGAGTCGCAAGGAAGTCATCATACGGATTAGATGAGCAAAAAAAAAAAGGCAAACAGCAGCATACAAAGAGCAAGAAACAAATCATCATTCCAACTTGTTTTTTTGCCGTTTATTTTTTGCTTTTTACTAATTCTTCGGCTTTGTGGAGGCCGGCGGCTTCGGCGTCGTGGTCGTGCTCGCCGGCTTGGCGGCTGCAACGCTCTTGTTGAGCTCCTCCAAAACCTTTTCGGTCAAATCGGGCTGCGAAGTGCTGACGTGCAAAATGTTGCCGTTGACGACGTCGAAGATATAATCGTACTTCTCGTCGGTTCCGATCTTTTTGATTACGTCATTGATCTTGTTGATCACCGGCTGCATCAACTCGGCCCGTTTGGTAAAAACCTCGCCTTGATTGCCCCATTTCTCCTGCTGAAATTGGTTCAACCGGATGTTGAGATTTTGCAATTCGGTTTCTTTCTCCTTCTTGCGTTCGTCGCTCAACAGCAAAGCTTGCGACTCGAGCTCTTCGACCTTGGTTTGCAATTCCTGCTGCATGTTCTTGGCTTCGTCTTCCCAGCGCCGGTTCAAGTCTTGAAGCTGCTTCTGCGCGTCCTGCGCTTCTTTATATTTCTCGAGAATCTTCTGCGAATCGATGTAACCGAGCTTCAGTTGAGCTGCAACAGGATTGGCGCTGCCGAGAATCGCAACGGCGAGCCATGCGCCAGCCCAAGTCATAAAAGTTTTCACACCAGCCTCCATGGGTTGATAGTTGAATTGAATCTAGTTTTGGAACTTCATTCCGTCAAATTTTTTTCAGAAGCTTCGTCCAAAAACAAAGTGCGGCTTCCAGGCACCAAATTTTTCGCCGGTGCGGCTATTGATGTTGTCAAATCCATAAGCATAATCAAAGCCGATGATGCCGAGCAGCGGCATGAACAGACGTGCACCGATGCCGATTGAGCGCCGCAAATCGTAAGGATCCGTCTCCGCCAGGCTTCCCCAGGTGTTGCCGGCTTCGGCAAAGAGCAAGCCAAACACGGTCGGATTGGGGGCAATCGGCACACGCAATTCAAGCTGATACTTCAACATGGTTTGTCCACCCTCGACGATGGAGCTGCGCAGCGGATCTTCGTAGCCGCGCAGCGCGATCGAATTGGACAGCCCCTCACCGCCCATAAAAAACTTCTCAAGGAAAGGAATTCGGCTGCCGTGGCTGATTTTGTCGATGAAACCCGCTTGAAACCCGGTGTGCCAAACCAAACCCAAGAAGGTCGGCGTAAACCAATCTGCCGACAAAATATATTTGTGATAACCGGCATTCCCCTGCAAAGGCCCGCCGGCCAATTCAGCCGAAAGCGAAACGTCGGAACCGGCGGTCGGGAATTCCGGACGGTTCAAGCTGTTGCGGCTAAAAATATGGTTGATCGCGCTGGACACCAGAGGATAGTCGCGCTTGAAATCATCGATCAGGGTCGTATCCACCGGGTTGGAATAATTCAGATACTGCAGACGATAAATCCAGTCGGTGCGAAAATAATTATCCGGCCAACGCAAGCGCCGGCCCACGCGCACCGACGCACCCTGACTGCGCTGATCAAATGGATATCCAAAACGCGCATCCCTTTTAGTGTCGAAAACGCTAACCCCTGCCAATGTCGGTGTATCGAACAGCCACGGCTCGGTGAAGCCAAGCTGAAACGAACGATAGCTCCGGCCAAAATTCCAGTCAAATGAAAGCCGCTGTCCATTGCCAAAGAGATTGTTCATGGAAACACCGATGGAACCGATGATCTTGTCGCGCTCACTCCAGCCGGCGCTCATATTAGCGGTGTCGGTGGATTTTTCCACCACCTCCAGCATCACATCGACCTTTTCGTCGCTCACCGGCTGCACGTCGGGCTTCACGTCCGAAAAATAATTCAACACGAACACTTCGCGCTGGCTGCGCATGAGCGCTTCACGGCTGAACGTATCTCCGGGGCGCAGAAACAATTCGCGGCGGATGACTTTTTCTTTGGTCTTGGTATTGCCGGCGATGCGGATTTTGTTGATGGTGACGGCGTTACCTTCGGTGATGACGAAGTGCAGATCCACGGTCGTGCTGTCGACCGGTTTTTCCACCGGATTGATCCCCGCAAAAATATAGCCGGCATCGTAATACAAACTGCCTAATTTTTCGGTCACCGCCTGCTGCAGCTTTTTGGCGTTGTAAACGTCGCCGGCCTGGAAGCCCAATAAGGCGGCGAGCAGCTTGTCCGGATAAATCTTATTGCCTTCCCAGGTGATGTTGCCAATTTGGTATTTGTGGCCTTCGTTCACCCAGATGTCGATGAACATATCTTTTCTCTCGGGGCCGTAATACAGCGAGTCCCTGACAAATTCGACATCCCGATAACCTTCGGTGCGATAAAATTCGACGAGTTTTTCGAGATCTTCCTTGTACTTCTTTTCGTCAAAATCGCCGCCGCGCAGAAATCCATCCGGTTTGGTTTTCTTCAACTGCTTGCGGAGCTTGCCGTCGTTGAAGGCGCTGTTGCCATAAAACGAAATTTGCTTGATCTGAACTTTGTTGCCTTCCCGAATTTTCAGCCGGAGATTGACGCGGCCGGTGTCGTCGGAGGCCACCGTGCTGGTCTCGATCTCCGCCAACAAATAGCCTTTTTTCTCGTAAACTTTTTTCAGCTTACGGCGCACTCTGGAAAGGTCGCGCGGGCTGATCACCTGGCCTTTATACAAATCCAGCTCTTTGTCGATGTCCTTTTTCTTGAGCTTTTTGTTGCCTTCGACCTCGATTTTATCCAAGCGCGGCGCTTCATCCACTTTGATGTTGATATAGACGCCGTCTCCAACCTGGCGGTCGAGCAAAACCTGAATGTCTTCAAACATGTTCAGGCCCCAAAGCTGTTTGATCGCAGCTTGCACGTCGTCACCGCTCACCTGCTCTCCCGCCGAGAGCCCGGAACTGAGCTTGATAAAATTAGCGTCGGCCGTTTTGTTGCCTTCAACTGAAATGCCCAAAATTCTAAAAGTGGCTTGGCGTTGCGCCAAAGCGCCGCCGGCGAGAGAGAAAACAACGATGCATCCAACTACGGCCTGTAAGACAATTTGACGGTGCCCGTCGGAGCGGCGACGGCTTAAAAAAGACAAAACTTCTCGCATCTGATCTGTCACTCACTTTTCTGCATGAACGCAGGCCGCTTTATAACCTTCCACAGTGGCCTACATGAGGTGAACTTTTTGACAACATACGACTTATAAGGTAATAATTTTTTGGCCGAATGTAAAGCGATTTTTCTCTGGCGATTCGACTTATTATTAGACGCTCGTGAGGCGGCGTTGGTTCTGTTGGATATGGTGATTATTGTTCAAGAACCGGCAGATCTTTCCGGAGCATTAGGAAATCTTGTGGATACAGTCTTTCGATCAAAAACAGAACGCCATTTGTCCGCAATCAAACGAACAAATGGCGTTTCGTCTTATTTCATTGTATGAACGAATTCATTCTTGCTTCTCTTCCGGTTTCCTCACAAAATCCACCGGAAAAGAATGCCGCAGCCAGATGCGGCTATCGTCTCTATTATTGACGAGCAAGGGATTGTAATCATACTCAAACTGCAACATCATCGCCGGATTGATGCGATATTCCAAGCCCAGCGTATGGCGCAGCAACGGGCGAGGCTTGAGCGTCGTGGTGAGTGTTTCGTCCGGGCCGACTTCGACCTGGCCGATGTAATTCAGATACAGATCGCTCCACAAATATTTGCCGATCAACAACCGCGTGCTTTGTAGCATGGCGAGCGCCGCACTCTCTTTGTGATTTTCGCCCGGCGCCGCCGAAGCCAGGCGCGTGGCGGTGTCATTGTTGAAATTGGCCACCAGAAAATTGCGCGTGAAACGCGAGCTTAACCGCACCACGTCGAGGCCGAGATGGCGCTCGAGCTGCCGCTCCACCGGGCGAATCAACGGGCGGAAAACCAAATTATCCGTGCTGATGCCGACGGCCTCGGTGGCTTTGGCGCGGACATTCTCCAAGGAGTAACCGAGCGTCGCCAGAATCTGCTGTTGGGTATTCTCCAGGATGCTGCCCGGTCGATCCGAGCTTAACTTGAAATAAGCATTTTGAAAGCGGCCGCGCTCCACCTCTTCGCGCGTTACGGAATCAACCGTGTGCAGCGTGAGATAAACGTGATAGGGAAAATTGGTCGAGTCGGTCAGCGTCGTCCACGCCCGGCCATAAACGATCGGCAGCCAGTCGCTTTTGTCAAACTCGGCGCCGAACTTCTCCACCCGGAAATTGAGATCGAGATACTCCACCGTGCCGCGGGTGGAAATCAAAGCGCCTTCGGTGCGGAACGTGCTGTCCTGCAAAATGCCGGTGAAGCGCAGGCGGCTGAGCGCGTCATCGAGGCCAAAATTCACGTAAACCTTGTCGATGGCCGTCGGCATTTTCTGCACATAACGATTGTCCTTGCGGCTTTCCACCACCACATCCCACTCGCTGTTGAGCAAAATTTTTCGCAGCAGCGAATCCGCTGGCTCGGCATTCTCGTCAAATGGAAACATGAAATCGACGCCTTCGAGAGCCAAACGCCCTTTGAAAAATGGATGCGCCCACGGTCCGGTAATCGCAAACTCATCCAAACTATCTTGGCCGGTGATCGCAAAGCGGCCGACCTCGCCGCGCTCCATCAATCCCGGAACATTGACGAGCACGCCGTTGTCGCTCGAGCTCACTAAAATCGCGCCGAAGTACAATGGCGATTTGCCCAAGCGCAAGGGGTGATAAATCGGCAAGGCGCCATTTGTCGCAGTTGCCGATAATTTCGGCGGAAATTCTTGCGAGCGCAATTGCAGTTTAGCGTCACCGATCTTGCCCTCCACTTTTGAAATATTGATGAAAGTGCCGCGATCGTCCACAAAGGCCTCGCCAACGATGTCGTGCGCTGCCGGCACGACCTTGCTCATTTTCAGAAAACCGTCTTTAAAACGAAAATAGGAATTGGGCAACCTGAGATTTTTATAAGGCCCGGTCACATTCAAATCGAGATGGCCCGAGCTTGCCGTTTGCTGAAAAAAGCTGGTGAGATCGGGCAAAACCGCCAGGAAATTGCCGTCACCGGAGAGAGCAAGATCGACGGGCGTTTCGAGGTTGAACGGCAAAAACGCGCGGCCTTCGAGAGCGAACGCGCTGGTCTTCTCGTAGCGGGCATCATGGAAAAAGATGCCGTTTTTGCTGAGATAGGAAAAGCTTCGATCCGCCGCCGTAGCGCCTGCCATACTCATGGCGATTTCATCAAACGCAAACCAAACGACACGGCCATTTTGTATTTTCACCAAGCCCCGCAAGGGCAGGCGCTTGCTGCCATCCGGCGCGCGCACCGCACTTTCGGTTTTTAGGTCGAAACTCATGCGGCCGGTCACAAGGCCTGGCGGCACGCCGGCCGCCGCGCCCAAAAATTCGCTGAGATCAACGTCCTGGCCGCGCAGTTCCAACCGCGGCTCGTGCGTCGCGCGCTGATAGCCGACTTCACCCTGCAAAAAGAGCTGATCATTTTTGCGAGCTTCGATTTGGCTGATCTGCCAACCCCGGCCGTCGAGGCGGGCTTTGCCGCTGGCCGAGAAATTGCCGACGCCGTTGAAACGCCCATCGAGAATCCAAAAATCGCCGTCGGCATAAGGCGCGCCGAGCATGCCGGCCAAACGAATTTCGCCGAACAAATTCCCGTCGTATTTCGGCAGCTCGCGCGCCACGCCCTCGACCAGACGCGATAGCTTCGCCTTGGTGATTTTTAGATTTCCTTGAATTTCATGGCTGCCAGCCATTTTGATTGCCAAGCCGCCGGCAAGCCAGTCTTCAGCGCGCAAATCCGTCACATAAAAAACGCTGTCCTGCCAATCCCCCGAATAAGAAGCGGCAATCTCATTATAGGCTCCGGGAAAGAACTTGAGATCGCCTGAGATCAAACGCCGATTTTTCTCAAAAGAGCGGAGATAGCCGAAGAGCTGAAAAAGCGTGTACCCCTCGGATTTGCGCCGGCCTTCGATCCGAATGTTTACGCTATCCGCATGGCCATCCAGGTAAGTGTCGAAAGCGAGATTTGAGACAATATCTGCCGGAAGCGCTTTGCCTAAAAGCGCCGGCAGCCACTGCACGCCGCGCCCGTGCAATTTGAAAAACGGCCGTTGTTTTGAGAGTTTGGCCTTGTGCGCAAAAAGTCCGTAAATTTCTCCACGCAGCTCCATCAGCGGCAGCTTTGAATCTCCCTTGATGGTTTGCGAGCCTTTTGCCAGGGAATCGATGCTCGTCTCGATCCGCAGCGTGTCGTGATGCAAAGCGAAACGGCCGAGAAAATGGCCACTCTCCAATAGCGGCAAATCGGGCAAAACTTTGACCGGATTCGTCTCGAGCAAAACATTTAGGGTAAATTGCCCTTCGGCTTTGGGCGCTTGCAGCGGTCCGGTAATTTTCGCCGTGACCGCGGCATTGAAACACGGCAGTTCCGCTTCATTTTTGCCCACCAAATTCAAGACAATCGGTGTGATCTCGCCATTGGCCACGACATTCAAAAGCAGCGGTTGCTGCGGATGGTGCAGATTCAATTCGCCCCAACTTTTGAAGTGCAAACCGTCCAATTCACCGGCGCCCGCAATCAATTTAATGGTCGAGTCCGCAGCGCTGCCACGCGACGGCAGGGTGTAAAGAAGATGCGCCGACAGCCGCTGCACCGACTGGCTGCCGAACGAAAGCGCCGGCGAAAAAATTTTGGCTTCGAGGCTGGGCGCGGCAAGCAGCCCGGTAATCCGGCCTTGCAAGGCGAGACGACCACGAATCGGCAGGCGCTCGTGAGAATCGGCCGCGGCGGCATCGCCGAAAGGTAGCAAGCCCTTTTCTCCGGTCAGCAGAAAAGGAAAGAGAAATTCGGCTGCGCTCAACGAGTCGCTGGTTACAGCCAGATCAAGCTCGGGCCGGAAAAGCCGGTTGAAACGCATCGTGCCCGCAAGCTGCACCGCTTGTTTGTTGATGAATTGGCGGCTATGCCATTCGAGCACACCGGCCTTGAGCCGCCCGTCGCCATCAATCGCTCCAATCGTGATGAGGTTGTGCTCGCCAAATTGCAACCGGCCGCCGCGAATTTGCAGCTCGCCGCTCATTTGCAAATCTGCGATCGATTTCGCCGCCGTGTTCTTGAGGCCTTGGTCAATTGCAGCTTTGACAGAGTCGTTTCTCTCGCGTTGCAATCGGGGAGATTTCGGCGACAAGAGAAAGCGACCGTTGAGCACGCCGCCGCGAATTTTCCAGGTTTTATAGAAAGCCTCTCGCGTCGCCGCCGAATCGGGCGCCGCAGCCTTCTCCTCGCCGGCAGAAGCAACGCCATCCCGCAGTTTCCAAAAATCGTCCAATCGTTGCAACGACAGCTCGTGCAAAGCGATTTTGATCGAATCGATGCCGCCGCTTTTCATATCGATGAGCGCGTGGATGAAAAAATTATAGTCGCTGGCGGCCAGCAGCTTGCCGCTCAATTGCGCTTCAGATTTGGCCTTGCGCTTGGTGAGTATTGCCGGATCCAAATTGCCATCGATCTCATCCGCCAGCAATACCGGCTCGCGGCCATCCGGCGAATCCCAAAGAATCTTGCCGTCGCGCACATCCAGTCTTTTGAGAAAATCGAAATTCCATTCTTTGCCTCTCACCTCGGCATTGGCGGAAGCAGAAACAGAATCGTTTGGCGGAATGGATTGAGACGGGAAATGGCGCACCGGCAGGGAAGCGACAGCAGATGAAGAAAGCGCAGATCGTAATCGCATCCAGTTTTTTAGGCGCTCTTCCCAATCGCCGCGCAAGATCACGCGCGGGCTTTCGATGGAAACGTCCAACTGGTATCCGGCAAGCGACGAAGGTGAAGGGAGCGAATCCGCCGGCGCCACATCGCCGGCAGCGACGCGCTGTGGCGAGCGCTTTTGCAAAAAACGCTTCAACAGATCCCGCAGACGAAAGGTGACGCTGATCTCTTCAATCGACACGACAAAAGCGCCTCCCGGGGGCGTGTACGTGACTTGACTCAAATGCACGCCGGCAATGCTGGCTTTGAGCTGCTGGAATTGCAACGCCTTGCCAAACTTCGCTGCGAGTTGTTGCTGCACATAGTTTTGCAGCCACTCGCTGCGCTTGAGCAAGCGCCACCCCTCGAGCGACAAAAATATGGCGCCGGCTGCCAACAGGACGGTCAGAAAAAACCAGCGCCGAAAATTCATAGTCATTATTGATAAAACTTAAATCAAAATTGTCTTGGCAACCGCGAGAAATAGCCCGCGAAACACACGAGAAGGTCAAAAAAGCTTTTAGCTTTTTTCGTGCATTTCGCGGGTAAAAAATCAAATGTGGCGAAGCAGAACTAAACTTCCAAAGCCAGGCTTATCGATGCTGTCTCTGCCTGGCCGTGCCCATTGGAAGCAGCAATAAGCTGCTCGCTTACCTTTCCGAAGCGGCGCTCGCGTTGTTGGTAGGCAAGGAGGGCTTGATAAAATTCCCGGCGGCGAAAATCCGGCCACAGCACGTCGGTCACGTAAATTTCCGTGTACGCCAATTGCCACAGCAGAAAATTGCTCAAGCGCAGCTCGCCGCTGGTGCGAATCAACAAATCGGGGTCCGGAATCGACGCCGTATAAAGATGAGAAGAAATCGTGAACTCGTCGATGTCTTCGGGCTGCAAGCGGCCGGCTTTGACTTCGATCGCGATGCGGCGCATCGCGTCGACCATTTCCTGGCGGCTCGAATAACTCAGCGCCAGGTTGAGCGTCAGCCCGGTGTTGTGGCGCAAAATGCGGCGGCCCTGCTCCATGCCTTCGCGCGCCAAAAACGGCAAATCTTCCAGGCGGCCGATGGTCATCAAGCGCACGTTGTTGCGCTGCAATTCCGCCACTTCGGCGCGAATGGTTTTGAGCAAAATCGTCATCAACGCCGAGACTTCGCCTTTGGGCCGGCTCCAATTTTCTTTGGAGAACGTGTATAAGGTCAAATAACCGATGCCCAACTCCCCGCACGCCCGAACGATCTCGCGCACTGAGTTGATTCCTTCGCGATGGCCCTCGACGCGAGACAGGGCTCTTTTTTTGGCCCAGCGGCCATTGCCATCCATGATAATTGCCACATGCTCCGGGAGCTTTCCCCCGCGATGCAGACATTCCTCAAACTGCTTTTCTTCCAATGTCATTAACCTCACTTTATGTTAAACGAAATAAAATAGGTTTTGGTGCCCTTAAAGTCAAGAAAAAATTAGCACGGCCTGTATCACCTCAGTTACGGGTGGGTAGCGCAGACATCTTGTCTGCAGTCTGGAAGACTGCGCTACGTTTTTCCACCAATAAGTGAGGCATTACCACGGCCTGAAATGCGGTGCAGCCGTTATTCAAAAACTGCATCCAAAAATTATACAGACATTAACGGGATGGTGCAAAAATGGTGAGTATGCAAGAAAGGCAAGGCTAAAAAAAAAGCCATTTTTAATAAATTATTGTAACAACACTTGGAATACCGCCGGTACTTTCGTATATTTTTACTTTTCGCTTACGGGCGATTTTTTATTCATCTGCCAAAGTTAGGAGATATCCGGTGCGGAGCTGCTTCCACCGGGTTTGACATTGGCTCTGGCTAAACAACTTGACCCCACGCTCGGCGCATTGTCCCTTTCAGGGCGATCCGCGCGAGACAACTTTAACTGACAAGGAGGTCAGATTTATGTTCAGATTCAAAACCCGTGACTTCGACGTCATGGAAATCACCCCACCTTCTTCCCCGGTTCTCAAAGAAAAACTCGCCGACATTCTCGCCGGCTCGGAAAGATGGAATGCCGTCGTCGAAAGCGTCGACGCACAAACCGGCACCTATCGTATTCTTCTGCAAGGCACCTTGCGCGAAGCCTTCTTTGAAGAGCAGAACAATTGAAGTGGGAATCTTAAAGGGTAGAACCTGAATCCGGGGTTGATTTTTTGCACAACCCGGATTCAGGTAAATGACAATCACGGAGGGGCGATCAACGCTGATTATTCCCCGAACCGGTAAATAAACTTTACCGACAAGCTGCTGAGATTGTCGTTGATAAAAAGGTTGTTGTTTTCACGATTAAGCTCGGTCAGCACTTTGCCATTGTCATAGACTTTCCCGCCTTTGCGCTGCAAAACGTAATCGCGCAGCCGCCGGCTGAAAACCAGGTCGTATGTTATCCCCAACGCAAAGTTAGGCTCGAGCAGATACGAAATGCCCAATCCGCCTTCGACGCTCTTGCTGTTGACGGTGCTGATCGTTTCGCTCGAGATTTCGGCCAAATTGACGTTTGCCACGAAACCGAGATTCCTCAGCGAACTGGTTTTCCTCACAAATGGCGTCGCCATAATCACCCCGGAGATAATCACCGCGCCCCGATCCCGATTGTCAATCTGCAGCGTCGAGTCAATCGGGGAAATGCTCGGCTGCCCAAAGCGCTCCTTTTTATCGTAAATGAACCGCACGCCGAGGCTCGCCGCAAAATGGATGACGCCTCCCTTCGTTTCTGTCAGCTTGTTGAGCTGCGTCTGCATCGCCTTGACTTCCGCAGTATTGCCTCTGAGCTGCTCCTGAACGGTTCTCATCTCACGGGCAATGGTTTTGAGCGTGTCATTCTGAGACTGCGTCAAGCCGGGTGTCGTGACCATGGCCAAGCCTGTCCAAGCGACCAGCAAATTTCTCTTCAACGACCAAAACATAGTGCTTCCCCTTATCTTTAGGGTTAAAAGGTGATTTCTCCCGCCGCGAGCATGATATGATTGCCACGCGCGACTGAAGTTAGATGAGTTGAGTTTGAACCCCGATTTTACATTGTAGAGTCAAAACCATCACCAAATGGGTTTTAACAGCCAAAGGAAAATCGGGGTTTGACTTTTATATGTGCAAAATTAAGGTTGAACAATAATTTCGGTAGTTGCGCCGAAGATTAAGCCAAGAATGTGGAAAGCGCCAGCCAATCAGAGCGCTTCTTTAATACACCCAAATTACCCACATAACGGCCAAGCGCGTAGACGATAATAATAAATTTTTTGTAAAGTTAGCGGGGTAAGAGATACGGCTGGCAGGAAATGTTTTCGGGGGCGATAATGCAGGCAGCCCAGCGCGTCGTATTTCCAGTACTGAATGTGATCGGGATTTTGGCTGCCGCCGTTAGCATCCATCATGAAGCGCATGCGGCCGGCTTTGTCGTAAATGTAAAAGTACGTCGCCTGCGCATCCGGCGTGGTTTTCTGCTTGAGACGGCCAAAAAAGTCATAACTCATCACAATCGGCCAATCGCCGGCCACGGAGCCGGCTGGCGGATTGTGATAATTGGGCGGGTTGATCTGGACGACGTTGCCGAAGTCGTCGTATTGATAGCTGGTGGTGGGATAAAAACCGTCGTTGTTGGGTCGGGATTTTTGTAAGGTATTATGCCGAAAGCGCTATGAATTTGTGTCTATCATAATTTAAATTTATAAGTATTTGACTTGAGTACACCAGTCCATAACTGCTTTCTATTAGGTAATCGAACAGGAAAAGTGCCGGTGTCAAACACACGTTGGTTAACATATTGGGCAAATATGATATAAGTTTTCCCTTTACTTAAATTGTAATCAACCTGCAAACTTACGAGAATAGTATCCTGATAAGAAGCCCCAGGGGGAAGCATGACAAACTCTGCCTTGCGCTTCAGCATTTCATAATAATGTCGAGCTCCCGGGACTAAGGGATATTCATGCCCATTTGTGTCAAAAATACAAAATTTGAAATTTCCCCAAATTGGGTGATCTTCAATGAAAACGAATATGTTTTCAAAATAAATTGTATCGCTGGAAAAATTGGTGACCTGGATTAGCATATTTTCATCCGAAAAAAAATTATCTTTATACACTTGTACTGGCTTGTCCATTCTTAATCTAATACCATCTTGAACAGGTGCATCAGCAATTTCAACAAAATACTTATCATTATTACTGCAAGTGCATAACCAAACCGGAAACAGTAATGCAATGGATTTGCCCACAATATGTTTACTCAAGATCATCTGTCTCCGTAAATAAAATGGCTATACAAAGATGTTCCGGGGTCAAGCTTATAAG
>JBOHQZ010000077.1:0-13746 GCA_050732275.1 bacterium | reverse complement strand
GTTTATATCTCGCCTCTCCTTTTCCCAAGGATTGCCGTCGCTGAGGTAGCATTGTCCCGATGAGCCAAATCAGGTTGATCCTAATTTGTCCGTGGGTTGTGTCTTCCGGTTTTAGCGCTCGAACGTATTGCAGGCGTCGCAATCGCCGGTAGACAGACCGGTGCGCAACCATTGCGCGCGTTGCTCGGAGGTGCCATGTGTGAATGACTCGGGTTGCACGGCATGGCCGGCCATGCGCTGCAGGCGATCATCACCGATCGCCGCGGCAGCGCGCAGGCCTTCTTCCACGTCGCCGGGTTCCAGCATCTGGCGCTGCTGGTTGGCGTGATAGGCCCACACACCGGCAAAGCAATCGGCTTGCAGCTCCAACATGACGGAGAGTTCATTGGCCTCTGTTTCGCCACCGTGGCTTTGCATCTGCCGCACTTTGTCGGAAATGCCGAGCAAGTTTTGCACGTGGTGGCCGACTTCGTGGCCGATGACGTAAGCCTGCGCAAAATCGCCTGGGGCACCCATGCGGCTCAATTCGTTGAAGAAACCCAAATCGATGTAGACCTTTTGATCGGCGGGACAATAGAACGGCCCGGATGCCGCTTCACCGTATCCGCAGGCGGATTGGACCATGTCCGAGAACAGCACGAGCTTGGGCGGCACGTACTGCCCTCCCATCGATTGCAACAAACCAGGCCAGGTGTCTTCCATATCCGCCAGAATCACTGAAACAAAATCCGCCGCCTGATTTTCCTCCGCCGTGGGCTGATAGTTTTCCGGCACTTGCACTTGCATGCCGCCACCGCCGCTCAACACGCTGAGCAATTGCAGGGGATTTTGGCCGAAGATGAAAGAAATAATGATCACCAGCACGATCGTGCCGCAACCCATCTTCATGCCACCGCGCATCATACCGCCGGAGCCGCGCACGTCTTCAACGTTTTCGCTCCGCCGGCCCATTTGCCAACGCATATCAGGTCCTCCTTAATATTTTAGTATTTTTAAGCCAGCCCGATTTTTTTGTCTGCGGCAGAGGCGCGCTGATGAATGCCCGGAAGCTGGCGCAAAGCGCGCTCCGTGGCCTCTACGCGCAAGCGCAAGGCTTTGGTCTCACGCTCCATTTCCTGCATCTTGAGCTCCAGCCTCTTGGCTTCCGCGTGTAATTCCGCTCGCAGCTCCGCAAACCGCTGATCGACGCTGGCCTCAAACTCATCGAAGCGCCGATTGACATAAGCCAGCTCGGCGCGCAACCGCATAACCTCCGGCGTGCTGACCAACAAGGACAATCCCTTGACCAAAATTTTGGCAAATTGCTTGAGAAGACGCACCGTGCTCTCCGTTGATGAATTTTTCTCTTTTTGCTTAAAAGCCCTTTTGCAAGCGATAACTATGAACCTCCCTAAAATATATCGCCGAAAAAATTAGAGGGCAAGCAGAATCTTTTTTTTTAGGTAATGGGTCAGTTACGGGTGGAGTAGCGCAGACATCTTGTCTGCAGTCAGGATGACTGCGCTACGTTTTCCACCTATAAGTGAGGCATTACTTTTTTAGAAAACCTTCTTTGAGCCGTCGGGGATGACTTTCCTCCTGCCCATAATTGGAGGCTCAAATATACTTTCCCAAATTCTTTTCTTGACATTTCCCTCACTTTTTCGTAAAATGCCAATTACTAAATTACCCTTCTTTTATTCAGCAAGTACAGGTCTTTCGTACTTACCTGAATCTTCGACGCATCACCTGTGGCCGTAAGCCCACGTATTCGCATCTTGCAAGGAGACTGCTATGCACCATCCCACTCACCCATCCACGCCACAAATTCGCCGTCTGCACATTGTGTTCATCAAGCCCTCGAAGTATGACGACGAGGGTTACGTCATGCGCCATTTTCGTGGCGTGTTGCCGAGCAATACGCTGGCCTGTCTTTACGGCCTCACGGAGGAGGTCAAGCGCCAAAAAGTTCTCGGCGAGGTCGAGATCGACATTACTTTGCTCGACGAGGCCATTCATAAAATTCCGGTAACGAAGTTCATCAAACTCGGCCAGCGGAAGAATACCAAAGTTGTGGTTTGCTTGGCGGGCGTGCAGACCAATCAGTACCCGCGCGCGACGGATTTGGCGCTGCAATTTCGCGAAGCCGGTGTCACAGTGTTGATCGGCGGCTTTCACGTCAGCGGCATTCTCGCCATGTTTCCCACCATTCCGGCGGATATTCAACGCCTCATGGATTTTGGCGTGACCATTGTCAAAGGCGAGGTGGAAGAGCATTGGCATGAGATTCTGTTGGATGCCTGTCACGACCGGCTCCAGCCGATGTACGATTTCATCAAAGACCTGCCGGACATGATGCCTCCGGCGCTGCCGATGGTGAATAAAAAATATCTGCGCCAATTCGCTTTTCCAAATTTTGGCACGATCGACTGCGGCCGCGGCTGTCCGTTCAATTGCACCTTTTGCACCATCATCAACGTGCAGGGCCGCAAGATGCGCTATCGCGATGCACACAAGATCGCGGATACGTTGCGGCACAACCATCAAGCCGGCATCAATTTTTACTTTTTCACCGACGATAATTTTGCCCGCAATAAAAATTGGGAGGGGATTTTCGACGAGATCATCCGCCTGCGCCAGGAGGAGGGCATCGCCATCAACTTCATGATGCAGGTGGACGTGCTCTCCTACAAGATCAAAAATTTTATCGACAAGGCCAAAGGCGCCGGCTGTACGCAGGTGTTTATCGGCATGGAAAGCACCAACCCCAAAAACTTGCTGGCCGCCGGCAAAACGCAAAACGATGTGAATGATTTTGTCAATCTGATTTCGGCCTGGCACAACGCGCGGGTGGCAACCCATGTGGGTTTCATTATCGGATTCCCCTTCGATACGAAAGAGTCGGTGCGCGAAGATGTGCGCCGCCTAAAGAACGAGATCAAAGTGGATCAGGCTTCGTTCTTTATGTTGACGCCGCTTCCGGGATCAATGGATCACAAGAAAATGGTGGAGGCCGGCGCGTATATGGATCCCGACTACAACACTTACGACACTTTTCACGAGAGCATGCACCACCCGTCTCTCAAAGACGGCGCGTGGGCAAACCTGTACCGTGAATGTTGGCGCAGTTTCTACAGTTTTGACAATATGAAAGCCATTCTCCAACGCGCCGGCAAAGAGACGTATTGGAACATTTTCAGAAATTTCCTCTGGTACAAAAGCGCCGCGCTGGTCGAGGGCAATCATCCGATGGTGGCCGGCTTCTTCCGCTTGAAAGACCGCGCGATCCGCCGGCCCGGTTATGCGATCACCGGGCGCTGGGCGCACTTGAAAATGCGCGCGCCGGAGGTTTGGCGCTATGTGAAAGGCGTCACGAATCTGCTCTTCGAGATGCAGGAACTTTGGCTGCAAACCCGCCTCCGTCCGGCCTTCGAGGTCAAAGTTGTACACGAGCTTGACCAGCTCAAAGCCGGCTTGCAAGAAAAGCTGACGATTTTGGAATGGAAACGTTCGGCAGCGTGGAATCGTTTTCAGATGGCGTTCAGCCATCTCAACGTTTTTGCGTTGGGTGGCCGGCAATCGCGCCGGGAGATCACCCGCTTCTGGCAACGCGCCTACATTTTCCTGAAAACCGGCCGCTGGTATCGCCTCTCGCCGCCACGGCTGGCGCTGAATCTCTTCCGCGAGGCCAAACTGGCTTTCCACTTCCTGCATTCGATGGTCGTGCAAATTAAGTCAAAGGGCATCTTGCGCCGTCGCTGGTCAACATCCGCGCCAAAGTCTGTCACGATTTCTCTCGGCATCCCCAACAAAGTTGGTGCGCTCAAAACAGCGCTCGAAAATTTTTTCACGGAACTGGGTGTGAAAATCATTCCGGCAGGACAGAGTTTGGAAAGCCTGCTCGAAGAGGGTCAAGGGTTTTTGCAACGCCAGGGTCAACAAGTCGAAAAGACAGTCTCGACTTACCTAAACGGCTTGAAAGGCAAAGCGGACTACGTGCTCTTGCCGCTGGTCAAAGAATTGGAGCAATATCACCAGTCCTTTCTGGCCGGCGTTGAGCACACGGCACAAGAGGTGTCTTCGAAGCTGAAACAATTGCCGAAGATCATCAACGTGCCGCTGCCGCAGACGAATGTGGAGGTGCTGCGAGAGAATCTTTTGCAGCTCGGCTTGTTGTTCACGGATGACTTGGCGAGGGTGCAATTGGCTTACGAGCGCGCCGTGGTGGGGGAAATATCGCAACTCGCCGTGGTAGCGTAATTCTTAGGTTATTGCCCCAACGCTGACGAGCTGGAATCCAAAAAGCAAAGGCGCACGCAAAGGCCGAGCAGATGCAAAGGCGCAAAGCTGAATTGAATTGGTGAAGTCTATCGCCGGTGTTGCATTTTGGATGAAAAACTAAGCCATGGCGCGGCAATTTAGAAAAGTTAATTTGGAGAATTTTTGGAGGGAGCCGGTGCCGGCAGCAAAGGTCGAACGGCCTCGGCAAAAGTTTCAAAAGTCTGTTGCGCGACCAGGCGTTTCACCAGCGTGCCATTCGTATCATAAATGAAAGTCGCTGGAATCGCCCCGCTCCATTTCTCGTCAATGGCGTTAATAAACGCCTCGTCGTCTTTGGTGCGTTTTATATACGTCCGAAAGGCAACTCCCTGCGCTTTGAGAAAGGGTAATACTTTACCTTCAATATCTTCCAGTTCGTCAATGCTGACGAAAATAATTTTCAACCCCTGCGGTTGAAACTGCTGAGCGATTTTCATAAGGGCGGGGAACTCTTCGACACACGGCTCACACCAAGTTGCCCAGAAATTCAATAACACAACTTTGCCACGCGCTGGCGCGATGAGTTGTTGCAAGCCGGTTTCGTCAATCGGGCGGACAAGCGTTGCGCCGCCACGCGAGCCGGTGCAGGAGGAGAGCAAAGAGCAAAAGGCAAACAGCAAAAAGCAAGTGACAAAAATTTTCTTTGCGAGTTTTTGGCCTCGAATACAGGCGGGAATCCGGCGG
Organism: bacterium; assembly: GCA_050732275.1. Lineage (GTDB taxonomy): Bacteria > Zhuqueibacterota > Zhuqueibacteria > Zhuqueibacterales > Zhuqueibacteraceae > Zhuqueibacter. The sequence continues at coordinate 8,763 of JBOHQZ010000077.1, read as the reverse complement.
TGAGCAATCATGAGGAATTTTATGTCGAGCACTTCGGATGAAAGCAAAAACTTTAAATTCCCCTACAGATTGAAAAAACCTGCGGCTAAAGCTTTACCGGTGGGCTTCTTCAATCTGTAAAGGAAAACCGAAATCGCAGAAAATAGCTTTCTCTGCTACGTTTCGATTCCTGTCCGAAACAACAGACAGAATATGAGAAACATAGCATCCAGACCGGCGGCCTGGGTTACACTCAATCCGAATCTTTCTTCACCCGCTTGATCGTGCAGCCGAACGCTTTGGTTTCTTTCTTTGCAATCTCTTTGCCGGCGAGCATGGCGTTGAGCACGTCGCGCAGGTCGTGGGTTTCAACTTCTTTGATTTTGTGGCTGTTGTCGATGCGGCCGTGATAGCGCAGGGTGAGATTGCCGTCGAGCACGAAGATTTCCGGTGTAAATTGCGCGCCGTACGCATCAGCCACGGCGTTGCCTTCATCTTTCAAAACCGGAAAGGCGAATTTGTTCTGCTCCGTGTGCGTCCGTGCGTCGTCCAGCGATTCGGTGCTGTTCGCGTTGATGCCGATAATCGCTACTTCTTTTTTGTTGTAGTCGTCAAACAGCTTTGCCATGCGCTCGTTATAAGCGTTGGAATAAGGACAGCGCGTCGAAATAAACATTACCACCACCGCCTTTTTGCCTTTGAGGCTTTCGAGTTCGTATTCCTTGCCGTCAATGCCTTTGAGCTTGAAAAGCGGCGCCGGCTTGTCAATTTCAGCGGAACCCGCGATCGCCGTAAACGGCAACAAACCGGCGGCAGCAATCAACAACAAGCAAAAAATTCGTTTCATGTTCATGCTCCAAATTTGAGTTGATTGAAATGAAAAAACAACGCGGCCTCATGTCAACGAGAGGCCGTTCTTAATAGAAAGATTCCACCACATGCCAAAACGTTGAAGGTAAAATCAAAAATTCTAGACACGATTCAGCGCTTGACCCCGGTTAACGGAGTTAGCACAGAAAGTAACATTATCATGTCATCGTTGAACGATCTTTTTTGTTATCAAGCACAGCGCTTGTATTAAAAAAGATTCTTACAGAATGACACGTTACTCGGAAGATTTTTTTGAAAGACAAAATAGTTTGGGACAATTTTTCCATACCGTCCGTGTTAAGGAATCGCATCTTGGCACCACTCACCGAACGCTGCAACCGGATCGTCGAGGCGCACCGACTCCCGCACGACAAACGCCTCGCCGTATTTCGCGCCGATCATCTCGCCCCAGCGGCGATTCTTGGTTTCGATGAATCCCAGAAATTCGGGGCGCGAAATCGAAGTTTTATCCGCGCCGTATTTTTCAAAGTTCGGGCCGTGAAACTGCGACTCGTGGGCACGAATGGCGCGCATCTTTTGCTCGAAGGCATCGCTAATATCAACAATGAAACTCGGCGGCACCTCGAAACGTTCCGGATAATAAAGCACGCGAAACGGCCGCCACGGCTCTCCCTCTCCTCCTGTCTCCCTCTCTCCCTTGCCGCTCTGTGCTTGAGAAACGATGGCGAGATTTTTTAGTCCGGAAATCATCGCCGCGTCGCGCACGAGATGAGAAGTGTGAATATGATCCGGATGCCGTGATTCCCAATGCACGGTGGCGACGAGGCGCGGGCGCAATTCGCGAATAACACGCACGACCTGCAATTTGTTCTCATACGTTTCTTCAATGGCGCCATCCCTCACCTCCAACTGGCGATGAACGGCAACCTGCATGATTGCCGCCGCGGCGGCGAACTCTTTTTCCCGAATTGCCGGCGTGCCGCGCGTGCCGGCTTCGCCGCGAGTTAGCGTAACCGCTGCGGTGCGATAACCCTGTTTGGCTAATTTGATCAGCGTGCCGGCGCAACAAAGCTCGATGTCGTCCGGATGCGCGCCGATGGCGAGGAAGTCGATGGAAGTGGGCATGACAAACTGATGAAATTTTAGTTGCGTTTCAACCTTGAGATATGTAGATTAACACCATAAGAGCAGATTTTAAAAACAGAGCCTACTCCGATGAATGCCACAATTGACTGTAAAGCAAAAATTCTACCCCATCTGCGAGAGCGATTTGGAGACGATCTTTTGGCGGTGGTGCTTTTTGGTTCACGCGCTCGCCAAACCGAAAGAGCTTTCTCTGATGTTGACATCCTGCTTATTATCGACGGCTTGCCCCAAGAACGCAGAAAACACCGCCAACTCGCCGCTTCGATTCGTCGAGCGTTGGCTTTGCCAATCGATGCCACCGTTCTTAGTCCAAATGCTTTTCTGGCTTCGGTACGATATTGCGCTCCTTTAATGATTGAATTGGCGTGTGCCTACGAAGTCTGGTTTGAAAAAGATCAATTTTTCTCAAAACAGCTTCAATTCATACACTCGCTCATGCAGCAAAGCAAGCTCATTCAGTTACAACCAGGTGTCTGGAAGCTACCGGAGGACATCGATGAAATGGCAACAGATGGCATTCTCATTCCTGCGTGAGGCTAAATCAGACCTGCACGCTGCCGAAGTGCTCGCGGTTGAGAAAGAATTCGCCCGCTCAGTTGAGCACTCCCAACATGCTGTAGAAAAGGCCATCAAAGCCGCTTTATTTATGAAAAATATTAGTGTCACCAATGAACATTTTGTTGCTGAGATATTTGAAAAAAATTTCTCCGAGCATCCTGGCGTAAAAGGAATCGTTGCCAAAGCCCAAGCGCTCGAAAACGAAGGAACACTCACCGAATATCCAGTTTGGGATCCAGCAACAGGTTCAGTCGCTTCTCCGTATGAAGAATATGATCAAGAGACAGCTCAAAAATTTTACAGTGAAGCCCATTGGATCTTCCACCAAATCGCATCTTACCTGAAGCACGTCTACCAAATTACCCTACCGGAGTCGTAAATCACGCCATTGCGCGACTCAGTCGAAATTTGTCCACCTGCTCGATCATCCGACAGACGAGCCATCTGTATCACTTCAGCATCTTCGCATTCTTCTTCGAGATAAACCCCTCCCTCCCATCCAGTAATTTGACTTTGAACCAATCGCCGGCATCCTGGGCAAGCTCCAGCTCGATCTCGCCCGGCACTTTTACCAAAGTCTGGCTTCCCGGATTCGGCTCAGCTTTGATCTCAACACGGTCCGAACCCGAGCCGATGACCTGGATTTTAGGAATCGAAGCGGCCTGCACCTGCGCGGTGGAAACTTCAAACGTGCGCTCCTGAATGAAAATGCCGAGGGTGTTCAGCTTCTCCCAAAACGCCACTTGTTTGGCGACGCGGCTTTGTGCTTTGATGTAATCGCCTTCTTTGCTCTTGAGCTTGGCCGCCATGTTGTATTTTTCTTGCGCACGCTTGTAGTCGCCGACGGCGTCATAGAGCACCCCGAGATTGAACTGCGCGGCGTGATTGTACGGATCCTGCTCGGCCACTGCGGCATATTGCAAAAAAGCCGTGTCGATGTCGTAACGGTCAAGCGCACTTTTGGCGGTGTCGTGGAAACGCTTGTAATCTTCGCCTTCGAGCTTGGCAAATTCCAGTTTCTGCAATTCAAAGTGCGGCGCGAAATAATCGGCCAATTCCTCCGCCACTTTTTTCAGGCATGCTTCGACCGTTGCTTCCGGCGCGGGCAAATCATTCCCGTAGTTGTCACTGCACTTCTTCGGCTCTTCCTTGTGGCTGCTTTGCTTGGAGCCGATCACCTGGCCGGTTTCAACCTTGATAATGCGAATGGTTGCCGAAACGTTGGCCGTCCGCTTGTTGCAATCAACCTGATATTTGCCTTTCTTTTTGTCCTCGCGGTCTTCCTTCACCCAGCGGTCGTCACAAGAAACCGAGAGATTGCCGGCGATGATCGCATCGACGCCGAGCAATTTGCCGACTTGCGCGGCTTGCGCTTCGTTGACCACGCCGCTTTGCCCGAGCTGCAGCTCGCTCATCACCTGTTGCAAGCGCGTGCGCTCGACCACGCCGAAGACATTGGTGCGCGCGCCGTTTTGAAAACTCTTGCCTTCTTTTTTACCCAGCCCGAGAAAACCACTGCCGACTTCCCGAACGCCACGATCATCTTCCAGCAGCATCGCGATCAGCATATCCGTCAATTTCGTGCCGCTATCCGCAAAACGCTGCTCGTTCTTTCCGGATTCGCTGACTTTTTCAAGAAATCCGACCACACCCTTTTTCTCTTTTCCCGGCGCCGCATCGGCGTGAAAGCTCGTGGTCACGGCAAAATCCGTGATCGCCACTTGTTTCACGCTTTCGAGCAATTGCCCCGGCGGCGTCAAAATGAAGCACTTGAGATTCTGGCCACGGACGATGGTTGGCGCTGCAGCCATCACAACGGCCAGCGTCATCACAATAAGCAATCGAGCACAACCAGTAAAGCGTTCCATACCTTCCTCCTTGGTTTATATCGGGACTTTAAATTTTGTGTTATGTGACTTGGAGTTGTGGAGTAATGGATTGTTGGAAATCCCAACACGCCAATACTCCATCAATCCAACAATCCGGTTTTTATAGCTCCACAATTTGATGTTGAAAATTCGCCAAATCGATTTGCTCGTAAATTTTTTGCACCAAGCCGCGGCCGTATTTGCACAAAAACGGCACGAAGCTCAGCTCGCGCTCCTGGAGATGCTGATGCGGGTAAAGCGCGTGCGCGGCTTTGGCGATCTGTTGTGCCAACGTTTCGTTCTGCCGTTTGGCCGCCTGCAAAAGTTTTTTTTCGATGCCGTCGAGCTGGTGAAAAATTCTGCCCTGCTCCTTTTCAATAAAGCCACCGAGCGTGGCGTCGATGGCGATGGCGCGCGTTTTCAATGCCACGAGCTGACGGCCCAGCTCGTCGCGCGCCGCGGCAACCGGCGAGAATAATTCGTCCGCCGCTTCACGCTTCACCACGCGGCTGATCAATTCTTCAGCCGCATTGCTTTGAGCAGACCAAAAGTCGGCGATGGCCAGATGATATTTTTCCAGCACGTGCGCAATCTTTTTCTCGAGCAGCGTCATGCTCTGCCGCGGAAAGATCGCCGGCATCGGCACTTCAAACGCTTCGTAGACGCCGCGCAGTTGCGCGAAATAGGCAATCTCGGCGGGGCCAGCCACATAGGCCACCGTCGGCAAGAGAAAATCTTGCAGCACCGGTCGCAGCATCACATTGGGAGAGAAATTTTCCGGATGCTCGCGCAAGCGCTGCAGCAGCTCGGCGCGCGAAAGCTGCAACTTGCCGTCCGTGCTGACGAACCTGCCGTCGCGCTGCTCCAACGTATGCCGTTGCGTTTGCACGTAAAAAAGATTGAAGCGATCCGGCCGCAGCGAAACTTGCGGGTCGTAACCATTTTGGGTGAGATTGGCGACGGCTCGCAACGCCGCCACGGTCGATGGGCTGTTGGCGCTCATCTCGCGCTCGAATAACGGTATCGCCAAATGTTTGAGCGCGGGATCAGCAGGGTTCATCACCACCAAGCCGTAATGGCCGAGCAGATTGACGAGCCACCGGGCGAAGGCGCCGGGCAACGACTCGCCGGCAAAATAGGCTTGCTGCAACGCTTGCAAAATGTCAGTTTTGAATTCGGTCTCGGGAATAGCCTCACTGAAAGCACGGTGGCAATTTTCGATATTGCTCGTCAGATGCACCTGCGCCACCGGCCGGCGCTCGTCCGTATCGAACACACATGAGAATGGCACGAGCTCATTCTCGCGATTCATCACCGTGAGCCGGTTGACTTCGGCGACATCGTCATCATCTGCCGCGAGCCAGAAAATCGGTACCACCGTCTTGCCGAGGCGGGCGCCCAGACTCTCCGCCAATTTCAAACACGTCAGCGCTTTGTAAATCGTGAACAATGGCCCGCCGAAAATTCCGACTTGCTGGCCGGTGACAACGGCCACGCTGCCTTTCTGCGCCAGCGCCGTCAGATTGCGCTCAACCGCCTCGCCGGCGCCCCAGTGGCGATTTTGCTGTTGCAGAATTTTCGCCACTTCGAGGCGCGGATAATCGCGCCGGCTGACCCGTTCGGCCTGGTCGAGCAACGCCGCGCGGCTGCGGTAATCCACCGCGTAATAGGCGGCGAGTTTGTCAAAATTTTCAATATACTCGGCAAACAGCCGGTTCGCGCCGGGGAGATGGGGAAACGGAATTCTCACAGTGCTTTTGCTCGCTCCATGTTTATCAAGTAAATCAATTTAAAAAAATTTTGGCAGGATGCAAAGAAAATTTGTGGGGTTGCAAAATTTGCTGCGTAAAAAATAAAACTCACGATGCTGGATAGCGATATGGTTCCACGTGGCGGTTTGAAAAAATGGATTGCATGGGAGCATGCCGCGCCGTATGGCCGGCGCGGTTGGGAGAGTTTTGTTGCTGGTCAATCAAATTAATCATCACCCAAATTTTGCGGCGGCGCAAAATCGACGTAACGCAACACGGTATGATTCGACACACTTTCATTCCAACGCTGGCGATGCTTCATGCCGTCGCCGCTCAATAGCCACTGCCGGAATTTCTCCGCCCCCTCCTGGCTTTCCCAAAAAGCTTCATTAATATATTTAGGGCGATTGGTCACTTTCTTCGCTTTGCCATAAGGCTCTTCCAAGCCGTCGAGAAAGATCCAGGTTTTGCGCTCGAAGCAACCGAACTTTCTCGCTTGCTCGAACAGCGTGGCATCCAACCAGGTAATGAAATTTTCTTCATTTTGTCCTGGTTTCAAATCAAAGACATGCACGAGTCGAAACATGGCGCCGCCTCCGAAAAGTTTGAAATTTTTTTTGGTTCCCTCGTTGTCCGTATTCCTGCTTTTGCTCACTTTCGGAATTTGTCATTCTACAGCTTTTTCAATATTTTCGAGTAGAATGCCTTTACTTGTGCGAGTCCCTTTGACTAAGACCGTATCTTCCCACAACGGCCTGACAATGTTGCTCATCAGCCCCTCAGGAACAATGATGCGGTGTGTTTTGCCATGCTCTCCAACAAGCTTGATTATTCCCTTGCGACCACTTATTAAATTTGCAAACAACAGTTGACCTTTGACGCTAATATGATCTTCAAGCAATTGATCGGGCTGATCGTTTTCAATAAAAGTGAGTTGATTCTCTTCTCCATTCAAATTGGCATATACTTGCTCGAGCAAATCTCGAAGCTCATCAGCTATTTCATCCGGTGGATTTCCTGAAAGTGCAACAGCTATGAGACGTTCGGCTTCACGAAACTCACCGCAATCAATGGCAAGAGAAGCGGCGCTTCGGTGCAAGACTGAGCGGGTGGGTTCAGCAGCAAAATCATTTGCGGCCAGTTCAGCAGCCTTGCGTTCATACTCAAAAGCTTGCCGAAACAGCTCGCCGGCTCGTTGCAAATCGCCTCTAAGTTTGGCTGTGAAAGCCATCTCGGCCCAATCCATTGCTTGCCGATGAAAATCTTGAATACTATTCATCTCTTCACCACATGCGATAGAGGTTTGCTAAACTCAACCACGACAATATAAGCCGGAAACATTCCTTTTGATCGTTCTGTTTGTTTAAGCTTCTGTTGGACTCTTGCTTTGACAGTGCTATCATCGCCTTTGCGTATCCCCGAAATTTCCAGCCGTGCCTTGTTTTGAAACGGAAGTTCATCTTCATAACCAAGCCAAAAATCAAATCCAGCGCCTTTCCGAGATCTTTCGATGATGCTAAAATCTGTAAGGTCTCGGATTAAAAGCATTCCCATCCCATAAGCACCATGCTCAGTCGTCACTTCCTGGTCGTTCCAGCAGAGTCGCATTTGATCGGTAACATTGGGCCAATATACTTTAAAAGCCTCTGTGAACTCGCCAGACACTTTTAATTCTACCCCATCGAAGTGCCCTTGTTCTTCCAAACATACAGCTCCGGCTTCCGCTAAAGCAACTCCAAATGCCGGAGTGATAGCAGGCAAGCCTTCGCCAAGAGTCGATAATACAAGCTTGCAGATGTTATCTGAGTTCATTTAAAATTTACTCCAATTGTCAATCAGAAACAACAAAAATCTAAAATTTAGCCGACCTAAAAACCATAATGATCGCAGTAAGGCTATTTTCAACGAGAATAAACGATGCGATAAATACAGTTGGCAAAATCGTCCGAAACCAGCAGTGAGCCATCGGGCATGACCAGCACATCCACTGGGCGCCCCCAATACTGGTTCTGTTGCAGCCAGCCGGTGGCGAAATGCTCATAACTGGCCGCGCGATTATTTTTTAATTTCACGAGGGAGACGCGATAGCCGTCCGGCATGGAGCGATTCCACGAGCCGTGCTCAGCAATGAAGATTTGTTGATGATATTCCTGTGGAAATGAAGTGCCGGTATAAAATCGCATGCCCAATGCCGCAACATGCGCCGGCAGCTCGATGGCGGCGGGCTGGAATTGGTCCTCGCGCATCGCGGTTGTGAACGTGGTGTCGATGAGCGATTTGCCGTAGCGATAAGGAAAACCAAAGTGCAGTCCCGGCCGCGGCGCGTGATTGACCTCTTCGGGTGGAATGTCGTCGCCCATCTCGTCCCGGCCATTTTCCGTGAACCACAATTCTTTGGTCGTAGGATGCCAATCGAAACCGACGGTGTTGCGGATACCTTTCGCATAGATTTCCAATTCCGAGCCATCAGGATTCATTCGCGTAATGGTCGCGAAAATTTCCTCCTGGCGTTCACAAGTATTGCACGGTGCGCCGACCGGAACATAGAGCTTGCCATCCGGGCCAAAACGAATGAATTTCCAGCCGTGCCAAGCGTCGGTGGGGAAGCGGTCGCTGATTACCTTCGGCTG
>JBOHQZ010000076.1:0-13777 GCA_050732275.1 bacterium | reverse complement strand
ATCGAGACCGCACCATCAAACTCAAAGCCTATTCAAAATTCGGCGTGCAGGAATATTGGATGGCGAGCGAGAAGAAAGAGACGGTCGAAGTATGGCGTCGAAAAGGCAAAAAATTGGTTTTTCACGCGTTGCTTGGCGGAACGCAAACTCTCACTACACCGCTTTTGCCAGGGTTAGAAATCGCTTTGGAGAAAATTTTCAAGAAGAGATAAAGCTGCAAGAAAATTTAGATCGACGCAAAAAACATGCGGCCTCTGCTCCCGTCAAATATCATCACGGCTCTTCAGCGCGGCTTGGTGATTCCCGCTCATCCTTTGGCGCTGAATAGCAACCGCAAATTAGACGAAAAACACCAACGCGCGTTGACGCGATATTATTGCGCTGCCGGCGCCGGTGGCCTCGCCGTCGGGGTTCATACCACGCAGTTTGAAATCCGCGATCCGAAGATCGGCCTTTATCAACCGGTTTTGACATTGGCTTCTGAAATCATCGGCCAATTTGTGGCGCAAACTGGAAAAGCCATTGTCAAAATTGCCGGCATCGTTGGCCCGACATCAAAAGCGGTCAAAGAAGCGCAAACTGCTTTTGACGCCGGCTATCATCTCGGCCTCGTCAGTCTCGGCGCGCTGCGACAAGCAAGCGACGACGAACTGATTGCGCATCTGCGCGCCATATCAGAAATTATCCCGATTATGGGATTTTATTTGCAGCCAGCAGTGGGAGGGAGGGTGCTGGATTTCGTGTTTTGGCGCCGCGCCGTGGAGATTGAAAATCTTCTCGCCATCAAAATTTCGCCGTTCAATCGTTATCAAACCCTCGATGTGGTTCGGGCCGTAGCAGAGTCGGGGCGAGCAGAAGAGATCGCTTTGTACACCGGAAATGACGACAACATTGTTGTTGATTTGCTTTCAAAATTTCGCTTCGGTGAAGATAATCGCGCCAAAACGCTGCGCATCGTTGGCGGTTTATTGGGCCACTGGGCGGTGTGGACGAAAAAGGCGATTGAGTTATTGGAAGAAATTCACGCGCTCATCGAGGCCGACAAACCGGCGCCACCTGAGCTGCTCACACGCGCACAGCAAATTACCGATACCAACGCGGCGTTTTTTGATCATCAGCATAATTTTGCCGGTTGCATCGCCGGCCTGCACGAAGTTCTGCGCCGGCAAGGGTTGATGGCCGGGCGATGGACATTGAATCCCGATGAAGATTTATCGCCCGGACAAATGCAAGAGATTGATCGCGTCTATGCCGCTTATCCGCATTTGAATGACGACGTGTTTGTGGCGGAGAATTTGGATGAATGGTTCAAGTAGAAAAGCGAAGGCGCTTTTTCGTTGCGGTGCCCCTGCGGGCGTAGCCTTTTCGTTGCAAAAACATTTGTTTTTATCGGTAGTCGATTTTCATTCGTTGCGGGCGCTCCGGCACGTTTGTTACCTCCAACGGAATTCTGCCAAGTAATCGACCTTTGGCCGTCTTAACTTCGATGCGCCATTCCCCCTCAGTCAAATTTTTTTTATAAGTGTACCCACGCCAGCCGCCATCGCGGCCGCCATACATGGCATAACCCCGTTGATCCGTGGTCTTCCAGCCATTCTTGGTGTACAACTGCCAATGATGGACGATGCGTTCGCGCAGATCCGTTGGCGCAAAGACTGCGGCGAAGCAGTACACCGTGTCTCCTGGAGCATAAGCAAAATCGCGCTCATCCGCTTTCCAGAATTGCCACCACGCCGGCTGGTGATAACGCACGACGTAATTCTCACCGGTGCGTTTGACGCTGCGATAAATCCCGCCGTCTTTCAAGGCGAGCGGCACCGGCGGCATCCAATTTTGAAAATAGAAAAATAACAGCGCCAGGAAAATTGCCGCCGGCGGCCAGGCCATGTCGATCAGTTCGCGCCGCGCCGCGCGAATGCTGCCGTGATAAATCACCGCCACGATCAAGCTGGTGATGAGGAAGCTCAACAGTCCGCTGGAGATGAAGATCGCCGCGCTCATCACGCGCGTCATCACCGGCAGGAAAAAAGTCAGGAAGGCAAAGCAGCAAAAAAAATAAATGGCGCACAGTAACTTGAGATTGCGCAGGCGGGCGGAAAAAAATTCGTTGGCGACCATCAAGCCCACAAGCAGGCCGACGAAGATGAATGATTTGCCGACGGCGGCGCTTTTGAAATAAAAGACGACGTAGCTGGAGAGCAAGCCGCCGAGGAAAAAATGGGTGACGCCGGTAAGCAGACCGAGATGATCGAGCACCCACGCCTGGCGAATGCGGCCGCGCTCGACCAAGCCGAGCACGGCGATGAGAATGCCGGCGCCGAGCGTGTATCCCAACAGGATGAAATTGTCGAGCCACGCGTCGATGCGCGTCAGCGTCAGGCTATCATAGACAAAGCCGGCAATAAACGCGGCGAGGGGAACATACTTTTCGTAGCGGCGGTAAAGCTGCTCGGTGCTTAGCCTTTTCTGCTGATAAAAAGCGCGTCCTTTTTGCAGATTTTTTTCGTAGGCTTGGCGGTAGGCCCCGGCCTGGGTGCGTACACGATTGAACGGTTTGGAAAATATTTTCATCTCTAAAATTATAGCAAACTCTTGCAGCAATGTCAACAAAATTTGTTCAGTCGATGCACGACTTTGCACGGATATTGACAGCTTTTGCACAGCATACTCGCCGAGGCTTCGGCCCAAGATAAAATCTTATTAAAAGGGAATAACTAAACCCAGTATTTATGTTTGATTTTTTAGTTTTGTTTTACCTCTGCCTACTTGCTTAAATGTCTTAAGAGTTGGTATAAAGATTGCTGAAAATTCTCCTTGACTTATATTTTTTTACTCCGTAGATTGCCTCAAGCTGTCCTACACAATAAAATCCATGACGCGAGTTGAATCGTATTAAACCAATAAAACCTCGTTTGACCAACCCATGAGTGTTATTCGACAAACTAACTAAGTGACCGGTTTCCGCGGAGGAATTTTTTATGCTTAAAAAGCTACTGTCCGTCTTCACGTTTGCCGCACTGATTTTTGTCGCTGTCCGTATTGCCTCACCATTCAATCCAAACTTGCTCTCCGACCGGGCTGCAAAAGCCCGCCAGCAGACTGCCATGATTAAGCGATCTGCCAGCGCCGTTCCCATTAAGCAAAAAACGACCTTGCTGCAGAATAACCGCAAGATCACCGGTAATGAAAGTGTCGCGCAACAAAATTTTCAAGTTTTGTCAAAAGCCGCGGCGCTAACCGGCCCGGGCACGCTTATCGGCCGCACGGCGTACAATTACCAAACCAATGACAACTTGCACAACCGCATTATCTGGAATCCGGCCAATGGGACGATTCACACACAATGGATTTATGGTAATATTTCGGAAGCACCCGGGTTTGCCAATCGGCGCGACCGGTATAACTATTTTAACGGAACGGCGTGGGCATTCACCGATCAGGGCGTGCCAATTGAATCAGAGCGGGCCGGCTTTGGCTCATTGGCTATCGGTGCAGATAACGTCGCGGTTCCGGTTTCACACGTCAATGCCGTAGGCAACGAAGGCGTTCTTTCTTGGCTCGATTTTCAACCTGGATTCGGTTTTTTTTCTGCACTGAAAGTGTTCCGCAAAACTGACCTGGCGCAGCCGCGCCTGGAGCCGTTGTGGCCGGATATCGCAGTCGATCGGCAGGGGAATTACCACGTCGTGGCGATAAACAATAGCACGGCGGGCACCAATAACGCAGTGTTGAACGGCGTTACGCAAAACATTCTCTATTGGAAATCGACGAATAAAGGGCAATCGTGGAGCACGTACCGAGTGCTCTTTCCCAACACGACGGCGTTTCCGCTCGATAGCGACAGAAGTGACGGCGTGCAGATGGCGGTTTCCGACACGGACAATGGCAAGGTTGGTATTTTGGTTGGTTCGGTCGGGCATACATTCTATCTTTTTGAAAGTGACGACGGCGGCAACACCTGGAAGGCGGGGCTCAACATTACCGGCAATCCCCGCTTGGGCGACCCGGAAGGTGCTGCGGCAGTTCCCCAGCAATTCGACATTATTCTGGTTGATAGCAGCAGTTTCGGCAAGGGTATTGATACAACTTTCGTCGAGTACGGCGATTTTACCACTAATGGTCCGGCAGACAATCGCCCCCTTGGACCGGCAGATTTATTGTATATCAATGGCGAACCTCATGTCGTTTGGAGTGAAGCTATCGCGATTCGCGGTGGGTCATACTATCCCGGAGGATTTGGTTACACCCTGACAAATCCGGTGACAACGAGATTGTACAAAGGCGGCAGTGACCACGTTGAGGGAGGTTTTTATATCAAACATTGGAGCCCGTCTATAGGTGTTTCCGTTGTTGACCGCGAAAATCGGCCACCCGATGCCTGGTCCGGCGGCAATGCCTCCTGGCTTACTCAACCGCAAATCGGTATTGACCAAGCGGGAAATCTTTACTGTTTGTATACCCGATTTGATGATCAGGATACCTCGAGAGTACTGGGACAACAGCGCTTCACTTGGGGGCCGCTCAGCCGTGGCGAGATTTGGGGAGCAAAATCTTCTGATAGGGGCGCCACGTGGTATCAACCTGTTAATTTGAGCAACACCCGCGGCGAAAATGAGCGCTTCGTCGGCGTTTCGGATCGGAATCCGAATGACGTGATTCATGTCATTTATCAAACCGACACCGTACCCGGCACGGCGGTTGGCGCTGAAGATGCTCGTGATCATTCGACGTTTGTGAATGCGGAAATCCGCCATTGGGCCGCGCCCTCCGCGCAATTTCCAACCACGTCGCAAATTGCGGAGCCGGAAATCAATCTTTCCGAAGGCGTTTTGGATTTTCTCAGCACCCCTGGCACGGCGACACGCAGTTTTACTGTTTCCAACGTCGGCACTGCCGATTTGGTTGTTAGTGGCATTGTCGTGGCAGAGGATGGAAATTCCGATCCGGTTACCGATAAAGATTTTACCATCAGCCCGGCTAGTTTTACCGTGCCCCCGAAAGGTACGCAACGGGTAGACGTCATATACAAGGCGAGCACGACTCGGCGCGATACATTGCTCCTGGCGGTTCCCAACAACGATCCCTCCGAGCACAGCCGTGGCTTGGTGATACTCGCCTCGGCGACAGTCACTTCCGTCGCTTCCGGCGAGACCGGTTCGATACCCGGCCAGTACGCTTTGGCGCAGAATTATCCGAATCCGATTTCACTTGGCGGCGTCTCGAAGCTGGCAGTGTCTTCCGCCACTGAAATTCGCTATGGTTTGAAAGCGAATGGTCATGCCAAAATCCGGATCTTTGATATGCTCGGCCGCGAAGTGGCCGTGTTGGTTGATGGCATAAAACCGGCAGGCGAGCATCGGGTGACATGGCAGCCCAGCAAGTTGACCGCCGGCATCTATTTCTACTCGTTGGAAGTGAATGGCTTTCGCGAAACGAGGAAGATGGTGTTGCTGCCGTAGCCGCCTGAGCCTGAGAATAAATTCTCAGGCTGAGAGTTGAAGTCGCCTAAAGGCGACTGCCATTCATTTGATGACGAGTTGCTTTCAGGCTACGCTCGTAGGGCGACTTCAGCTTTGGGGTCTGCGGTTTCAATGGCAGTTTAAAAGATAGGAGCATAATGTGATGCCTAAAAAATCAGTTCAGGTGGTATTCAAATCTACACACCCCAAGAAAAAGAAAGTTGCAAAAAAAGCGATTCCACATCGCCAAAATGCTAAACGCATTGCCGCGCGCCTCGCCGATCTCTCACCGGAGGCATTGCACACACTTTCTGTAGTTGTTCAGGATTTGCTTAAGCGTTATGAAACCGGCAACGGTGAAGACTGGATAGATGAAGAATTCCACCGGTTCGCTGGAAGAATCGCCGGGAAAAATGTCCCCACATTACAGCAAGTGCATCGTTCTCTTGCGAAAATTCCGGGATCGCTTACGGCTGACTTCATTGCTGAACGAGGAGAACGATAATGGCCGTTTATTTCTGGGACTCTAACGGCATCGCCAAGATATATCATCCGGAAATTGGCACGGCCATCGCTCTTCAACTTTTTAACACTCATGATGCCGTTCATTATATTTCTCGTCTTTCGACGCTCGAAGTCGTTTCCATTTTTACCAAAAAGCTTCGCATGAAAATTATCGGCATGCAAGATTTTAATCAAGTAAATCGACGTTTGGGGGAAGACATAAGACTAAGAAAGTGGCGTGTCATAAAATTTCAATCTTCTTATTTCGATCGAGCTCGAATGCTAGTGCGCAAATATGGCAAACAGTATTCCTTGCGCACCTTGGATTCCCTTCAGCTTGCAGTAAGTCTCTTTTTGCGGGATAAAGTGACCATTAAAAACTTTATTGCCAGTGATAAAATCCTCAACAAAATTGTCGAGATGGAAGGGATATCCGTTCTCGATCCGGAAGAACTTGAGCGCCAACAGATTTCTCCTTAAGATGAACAACGGTCTTAAATAAATTTTGCTTGCAGGTGTATATAATGAAAAGAATTCTGCTTGCCGCCGTCTTGACCTTGTTGATTGGTTTGCCATGTTCAAACCTCCTCGCCGGCACCGTCGGCAAAGTCTCCGGCACGGTGATTGACGCCGAAACCAAGCAGCCGTTGCTCGGAGTCAATGTTTTTTTGAAAAACACGACGATGGGGGCCGTAACCGATGCCGACGGCGATTTTTTCATTATCAATGTGCCGGTGGGAACTTACACCCTGGTGGCGCGCATCATCGGCTATCAGCAAGTCGAAAAAACCGAAGTGCGGGTGACGATCGATTTGACCACGCGCGTCGATTTCTCGCTCG
This sequence comes from bacterium, assembly GCA_050732275.1. Taxonomy (GTDB): domain Bacteria; phylum Zhuqueibacterota; class Zhuqueibacteria; order Zhuqueibacterales; family Zhuqueibacteraceae; genus Zhuqueibacter. Next base: position 6,974 of record JBOHQZ010000076.1, on the reverse strand, counting down.
CGCCGGAAGCAGTCGCCGGGCCGGTGGTAGAAATTTTGGCCGAACGGCCCATGGTGGAGCACGACGTGACCGTCAAAAAAACGGTGATGAGCTCGCAGCAAATCCGCACCACGCCGGTGCGTGATCTGACTGAACTGCTGACGCTCACCTCCGGCGTCGTGCAAGTCAAATACGCCAGCTACGGCATTCCCGGCTGGGAAGATCGCGGCCTGGAGCAGATTCACGTGCGCGGCGGCCGCAGCGGCGAGATTTCCTACATGATCGACGGCATGTATATTCGCAACCCGCTGTACGGTGGTATCGGCAAAGGCACGCGCTTGAACAAATACGCCGCGGAAGAAGTCACGCAGGAAACCGGCGTGTTCAATGCGGAATATGGCGACGCGCTTTCCGCGGTGGTGAATACCGTCACGCGCGGCGGTGATTATGATCGTTACAGCGGGACCGTCCATTTGGGCACCAGCCAGGTGGGCGGGCCATTGCTCAAATCAAACGATTTCTTTTTGCCCAGCCACATGGAGGGCTATAAAGACGTCGCCGGCTCCTTCAGCGGGCCGCTGCCGTTTTTGAAAAATCGCGTGTCTTTCTTCGTTTCCGGTGAACGCTCGCGCAGCCGCTACCGCACGCTGGAATTTGACGATGAGGTTTACAACCCGGACGATCAACTTTCCCACGCCGATCCCAAAGATATCACCGCCGGCTGGAGGGGTTTTGGCTTCGATAATACCGACGACATTTACGGAAAAGCCACGTTCAAAATCGCCAATACGATGAAATTGGCGCTCTCGAACTGGTGGGTGGATTCGGAGTTTCAAGTTTATAATGATATCTATCGTTTTTACGACCGCGGCAAAAATATCAACCGCAAAACTTCGGACCGCCAGGCGCTGGAATGGACGCATCAGGTTTCCCCGCGCAGTTTCTACACGCTGCGACTCTCGCGATTTTGGCAGCAGATGACCATTCGCGTGCGCAATCACGACGGTGACGGCGACGGTTTTCCGGATTGGCTGGAATCGAAGCTGGGCTACGATCCCAACGATGCCAACCGCCGCAATTTTCGCGCGGTGCCACCGGATAGCGACGGCGACGGCTATCCGGACGAAGCGGAAGACAACCCGCGTTTGATTCGCACCGACGTTTCACAGGCGCCGACCGATTCGCGCGATCCCAACAGCCGCCCGGATGTGAATAGTTTCCCATTGTGGAATAAAGATTTGTTTCCTTTTCAATACACCGTGCCCTCCGGTTACCCGCCGTATTTCACGTTTGCCACGAGCGGCGCGGATCGCTATTATCATCGCTCCTTTTCGGAGACCTACGAAAGCCGCTTCGATGCGGTGAGCCAGTTGAACAAGCAGCACCAACTGCAAGCCGGCGTCGATTTCAAGCAGCATGAAATCCTTTTCGACGAGGTACAACTGCCGTGGCTGGAGGAGGCTTATTTTGAAGATTACCATTACCGGCCATGGGAAGGGGCCGTTTATCTTCAGGATAAAATGGAATATCCGTGGATGACCATCAACGCCGGCCTGCGCCTGGACATGAACAACAACCGCGCGTTGACTTTTCGGGATCCGTTGCGGCCGGATCTCAACGGTAATCTGATTTATGGCGACCGCGGCGATCCCAACCTCGGCATTCCGAGCGACGTGGAGGAGGCCAAAACGCGCTACCGCCTCAGCCCGCGTTTGGGATTTTCCCACGTGATTACTTCGCGCGCGACGTTTACTTTTGGGTACGGCCATTTCTATCAGAATCCGATCTATCGCAACGTTTATCTCAACCTGCCGCGTTATGGCAACAACGGCGAGCTGTTGCTGCAATCCGACGTCACCACGCCCAGTCCGATCATTGGCAACGCTTCGATTTTGTCGGAAAAATTAGTGGCTTATGAATTTGGCGTCAAAAATCAAATCGGCGACGACTGGGCGGTGGGCCTGGTCGGCTGGTCAAAAGAGTACAGCAATCTTACGGCGACGGAAAGAGTACCAAGTTTTCCTTACAGTTTTACCGCTTCGCGCAATTTCGATTTTGGCAGCGCCCGCGGCGTCGACGTCACGCTGGAAAAGCGCGGTCGGGGCGATAATCTGTGGCTCATTTCCAATTACACCTATTCCGTCGCCAAAGCCAATCGTGCCGATCCGTGGGCAGGCTACCGCAATACCGATACCCCGGAGACGACGCCCAAGCGCGAGATTCTGATGAGCTTCGATCGCACGCATGATTTCAATCTTGCCGGCGGTTACGCCATCCCGAAAGGCAAAGGGCCAAAGGTGTTCGGCTTGAAGCCGTTGTCCAATGCGCGTTTGAATGTGGTTTACTTTGCGCAGAGCGGCGCGCCGTATACTCCGATCGTCAATGAAATCGCGGGCGCGCCCAACTCCGAGCGCCTACCGTGGATTCATCAGGTTAATTTGAGCTTCAGCAAGGCCTTGAGCATTGCGGGCATGAAGTATTCGTTTGGATTTTTTGTCGACAATTTGTTCGACCGCAAGAATGTCATCGACATTTATCCGCGCACTGGCAGCCCAGATGACCCCGGCCAGCGCGCCCGCACGTTTATTCGCAACTATCAAAATTCCACCACGGTCTATGACCAACCCGGTTTCTACGGTCCGCGCCGCAGCGTGCAGTTTGTTACGGAGATTGATTTTTAAACAACGTGAAAATGAGTCGCTATTACAATTAAGATTAAGAAGAAAACACCAACGGATGAATTAAGACCAACGGATAACTCATATCTGTTGGTCTTAATCTATCCGTTGGGGAATTTTTATTGAGTTGATGGTTATGCGTGTACGAAACCTCTTTTTGATTACCGTTTTTTTATTCACCGCCGTTTTTCTCACCGCGTTCGATGTCAAAGAAGATCGCAAATCCAAAAAATCCTCGCGCGATCAAAAGAACAATCTCGGCAAAACCGCGCAACCGCAGGATGCGCCGGAGGAGGCGTTGGCGCAGCGCGGCCGTGCTTATCTCAGCAAAGGCCAATTGAAATTGGCCACCCACAATATCGGCAAATTCAGCGGCTGGGATCCGTTTCTCAACAGCGTCGAAGCCAACCCCGAAGGCTTATATAAAGGCTATCAATATCTCGCCGGTGTTTCCATCATGGTCGGCGTCGGTGAAGGCCCGTGGTCGAAACGGCCCTCGTATGACAATCCCGACGTTTTGGTCGAATGGGGCCCGACGGTTTCCGAAGCCTGGTTCGATCGCACTTCCAGCATCACCCACATTGATTGGATGCCGAGCGAGAATCACCGCGATCGCGGCCGCGGCGGATTGCACTCCGGCGAATTGACCGCCGGGCAAGCTTATCGCCAATTTACCCGCGCCGACGACAACACGCCGCTGCTCTCCACCAGCGACAATCCGATTACGTGGCCGACCGGTTACTTCGACGGCAACGGCAATTGGCTGTTAAGCCCGGTGGGAAGATTTGCCGATCTCGACGAGGCTCAGCAAAACTTGGTCGATAGCTTGAAGGCCGCTTTTCATACCGGTGAGACCGAGCATTGGCATTTCTGGCCCGGCCCTTGGGCGGTCGATCCCAATCCGTTTTCCCCCACTTATAACCAGCCGTTGCCGGGGAATTTTTTCTCCGACCAGGATATTTACATGGCGTTCGACGACCGCCATGCCACGCGCGATGTGGATCCGCGGCAGGGCTATCCCATCGGCGTCGAAGTTCGGGCCTCGGGATTTTCGTATGGCCGCTCGTTTGCGGAAGATGTCGTTTTCTTTCCGGTGGTGCTTATCAACAAAAGTGATAAACTGGCCGGTTTTAACAATGATGGCAAGGGTTGGGATTACAAAAATGTGAATGTCGGTTTTTATTTCGACGTCGATTCGTACAACAAACTGGCCAATGGCCGGGGCGAAGGCCGCACCAATGACGACGACATGATGGCGTTCAACACCGAGCTGAATTATGCCTACATTTGGGACCTCGATGACAACAGCACGGGCCAGCGCGGCCTGGCGTATTCCGCGCTGAAGTTTCTGGATTCACCGCCGGCAGCGCGCGATCTCGATTTGGATGGCGACGGCCGCCTCGATGTGCGCCAGGGCGAAAAGCTCGGCATGACGGATTGGCATTGGTTTGATTGGTATGCGCGTCCGGGCGTGCGCGCCGTCGAGACCAACAACGGGCCGTGGGCTGGAGATTTGGAAACGCCTATCGTCAGGAACGCCGAGTTGTCGATGTATCGCGTCATGTCGGGCGATACTACCGGCTTGACGGCAGACCAAAAAGATTGGTATTTTGGGCACAGTCGTCCCATTGATGCCCGCAGCCTTCATTTTAATTCTCTGCAGCAGCTCCGCGCCGATTACCCCAACGGCTTGGATTGCGTTTTCATTGCCAGCGCCGGGCCGTTTAATCTCGCCGTCGGCGATACGGTGAATGCCTCGTTCGCCCTCATCATGGGCGACGACCCGCTCGATCTTTTTCAAAACGCGCAGATTGCGCAGCTCATGTACGACAATCGCTATCAAGGCCCGGATCCGCCGAAAGCGCCGGAGGTTTCAGCCGTGGTGACGCCTTACACCAATCCGCTGACTGGCGAGGTGAAAAATCAGGTCACCTTGTATTGGGATGACCGTTCCGAAACCTATCGCGATATTTTGACGGGTTATCAGGACTTCGAAGGCTATCGGGTTTATAGAAGCACCGATGGTGGCAACACGTGGGGCGAGCCAATCACCGATTCGCGCGGCAATATCATCAATTGGCAGCCGGTGGCAGAATGCGATAAAATCGACGGCATCGGCAGCTTCGACCCCGTCGGCAATCATTTCTATCTTGGCAACGATCAGGTGGATCCCGGTGAGGGCGATGACGGACTTTTCCACACATTCACCGATCGCGACATCAGCGATGGCGTCGAATACACCTACGCGGTTGCCGCTTACGATTACGGCTTTTTCAAAAATGATCTGCTGCGCAATCCGTTGCGCTTCAATTTTGATTTGGAGTCGTTGGAGAATTTCAAAGGCACGAGCGAATCCGAGCCGAACATTGTCAAAGTCAAGCCACAGCCGCGGCCGTCGAACTACAATTACCCCAAAGTTGACACTTTGCTCGAAGCCGTGCATCGCATCGCCGGACAAGGGCAGGCGCGGATGGAGTTGCAGCTCGTCGATCCGGAAGCAATTACCGGACACAACTATCGCGTCGTTTTCAAAGACAGTCTGATTAGAACCATTCTGCCGGCTCTCGATTCGGTTGCGGTCGACACGCTGTTTGGCCGTAAAGATACGCTCGTGGTTTACGATTATTTTGTCGATTCCTCCCGCGTTCGCACCAATCAGAAACTCGTTTTCAACGTGTTCGACGTCAATGACGGCGAATTTGAATTTCCCCAATTTTCGGATCGCATCATTCAAGTCGACGGCGGCGCGTCGGGGATTTCGAGCTTTATTTTGGATACGCTGAATACCGGTTTGTTGACCGGGCCGGAGTTTGCGCCGGTTTTTGATGGCCTGCGTTTGAAGATCGTCAATGTCACGGAAAAGCCGTTTTTCCGCGCCGCGCGCTGGAGCGGCCGCAGTGATTATCGCCTCAGTTTCGAGATCGATGCCGTGCAACGGCCGGCCGATTATCGCTTGCGATTTGCTGCGGGCTTTCCGGACTCGGCCTATGTCTTGCAACCCGGCCAGCCCATTACGCGCATTCCATTGCCGTTCCAAGTTTTCAATATCAGCAATCCCACCAATCCGAAAAAAGTGGATGCGCTTTTAGTTTTGGATGACAAGCCGCCAACGCGAACATGGTCGAGCGGCGACGTCTATAGCCTCGTTGAAGACGCGACATTTCGCGACACGCCTTTGGGCCGGGTGCCGGTCGGCACGCGCACGTGGAAGATTGCGTTCACGTGGTTTCCTCGAGATACCACGGTCACGATTCCGCCGGATACGATCATCACGGAAGTGGTGGATAGCCGCGGCAATACCCGGCAGGATACGGTGATCATCCCCGCGCAGAATATTTTTCAGCGAGCCAGCATCCCATGGCTGCCCAACGATGAGTTGACCGTTACGACCTGGAAGCCGCTTTCGCCGAACGACGTGTTTGAATTTTCCACCCAGTCTTTCGTGCTCCAGCAACAGGTGACGGGCGCGATGTTAGACGAGATTCGCGTCGTGCCGAATCCCTACATCGTCTCCGCAGCGTGGGAAACGGATCCGAATCGCATGAAGCTGCAATTCACCAATTTGCCGGGGGATTGTAAAATCTCGATCTTCAATATTGCCGGAGAATTGATCAAAACCTTGCAGCACAATAGCGCGACGCTTGGCACGGCAGATTGGAATCTCTGGACGGAAAACCGCCAGGAGGTCGCCTACGGCCTTTATGTCTACGTGATCGAAACCCCGGGCGGAGAGAAGAAGATCGGGAAGTTTGCGGTTATCAGATAACCCAGTTTGGTAGGTCTTGCAAGAAGTGAAGTTAGTTTTACGATTTTTCAAATGGACAAAGCGGAACAAACCCGGCGCTGGGAAACTGCTCAGGAACATCGCGACGCGGCACAACAATTGTTGACGTCGGGATTATATCGAGCATGTCTTAGTCGGAGTTATTACGCTTGTTTTCAAGCCATGTGGGTGGCGGTCGGCGATCCGGCATTAGGATGGTGGAAACATAGGGGATTGATTCAAAACTTCTGTTATGCCCAGTGGGCTGTCCCTGCTCTTCCACCGACAGCCCTTGCCGCCTTGTACAAAAGACTGTTACATCTCTATGACATGCGATTGGATGCTGATTATCGTGCGACGCCAGTAAGTCAGGCACAAGCTCAAGAAGCGGTCGATACAGCGACTCAAGTTTTTGATGTCATTAAGCAGCATAAAACTTTTTAGAATAGCGAGGTGCAAAATGACTTTTTCGCCACTTATCAAACAAACTGCATTGAATGCCTCAGCCGCTACTATGGAATTGGCAAATAAAATTCGTAATGAATTCCCTGATG